>ONYB01000035.1 GCA_900321895.1 uncultured Brachyspira sp. | reverse complement strand
TTTGCAAGAATGCGGACAGGATACGATTGAGGCTAATATTTCACTCGGGTTTAAACCTGATTTGAGGGATTACGGTGTCGGGGCTCAAATTATCAGAGATTTGGGTTACAAAACCTTCAATCTGATTACAAATAATCCGAAGAAAATCGTCGGGTTAAAAGGTTACGGATTGAGTGTCAACGAGATTGTGAACCTTCAATCCGAGATTACGGAATATAACAAGCGTTATTTGGAAACAAAAAAAGAAAAAATGCACCACACTTTGCAGTTGGGTGCAGAAAAATAAATTAAGGAAAAATTATGGAAAGAATTGCCAGATTAATAGAAGAAAATGATTTTAAATCTTTTGAGAATTTATATAATGATTTTAAAGACAGAGCCGTTGAGGATTACAAGTTTGAACTTGCACCTTTGGAATATGCGGATTTTGTAGATGCAATCAGAAAAGATTTGATAAAATGTATTGTACTTTTTGAGGACAGTATCCCTGTTGCTTTTCTAATTTACACAACTTCAATTTCGGAATCCGTCGAATTAAATATTATTCACTCTTATCATTTGGAAAATATGGAAGAAAGAGCCAAAGTTTTGGTAAAAGAATTTTTGGATGAAACTGAATTTGATAGAGAAGATAAGGTTGTTTCGTATCCGTTGCTTGGAAAACAACAAGATTTAATTCATGTAATGGCGGCTTATGGTTTCAAATTTATCGGAACAGTAGTTTTAAGATTTATGATGTGTGGCACAAATTCAAAAGAAATTCTCAATATGTATAAGCCGGAAGCTTTATCTCCGGAATATTACCTTACTGATTGGGATAACAGATATTTTGAGGATGCAATAAAAGTTATTTGTGAAGCTTTTAAAGATAGTTCGGATGCCTTATTTGATTCAAGATTTAAGACAGAAGAAGGCTGCGATGATATTCTTTCAAAGATTACACAGAATATTTATGCGGAATTTGTTCCGGAGGCAACAAGTGTACTTTTGTATAACGGAAAACCTGTCGGGTTCTGCTTTATGAACCTTACGGACGGCAAAATCGCAAACATTCCGATTTTCGGGCTTAAGAAAGAACATCAGGGATTAGGATTGTCAAAACTTATGTTAAGAAATTCCCTTGAAAAACTTATTGCAATGGAAGAATCGGGCGAACGTCCTATTTCAGAAGTTAATACAACGACAGAAACAGATAACTATCAAGCCTTGAAACTTTATCGTCATTTAGGATTTAAAGAGGATTACGACTATCCGCAAGCATATTTGGGATAGCTGAGCGTGGGGCGAAAAGCGTAGGCATTTCATAAAGGAAGTTAATAAGTGACAACGTAAATTCGCTCTGCTCGGGCTCGTGAATAAGTTCAAATCGGGTGAAATGCACCAAAGCAGTTTTGGTGTAATCTTGACAGTCTTTAACCTCTCCAAGCGGGAGGGGAGAAATTTCAACCTAAAACTATGTTGAAGGTTAGAAATTTCGGTGAGGGGTTGGACAAAATTTTCTGGACATTCTTGAAAAAATCATTTAATATAAACATGTGGATAAGTTTAATTTGAGCAATATGATTTCAAAGTTTGTTTCTTACCGCACGGTCAAGCAGGGCGGGGTTTTGTCAAATATGAACGTTCAACCTTCACAGCAAACTTTTGCTCCGAAAGAGGCAACTCCGCAAGCCTCTCAAAAGCCTGCCGTAAACAATTCTCAACCAGCTCCGCAAATGGGTAATCTCGGCGGAAGTGACACCTCTGTTTTTGTGCGTGATTTGATGAAGTTGCCACGTAATATGAACGACTTTATTTATATGGTGCAAAAAAATATTACTCAAATGCAACTAAATCGTCTTTTGAGCGGACAAATGCTCCAGAAAAATATGCTTTCGCAAACTCAAGCCCAAATTTTGGCACAACTTCAAGGGCTTTCGACCGCAGAAATTCAAAATGCACTAAAAGCACAGATGAATTCTCAACTGCAAGCTGCTGTCAAAACCCTTCAAATTTCCGCAAACGGCATGATTAATCTTGTCGATATTTCTGCACTAATTCAGGCGAACGGCAAGGATGCAATAACAAAATTGATTTTGTCTATGGCAAATGCCTCAAAACAGGGCATTTCCGACCTTTCGCAGTTGAAAGATACCGCAAAACTTATCAACGCAAGTGTCGCACTGGCTTCTGCCGAAAACCCGCAACAGACGTTGAAAACCTTGATGTTGCTGTATTTGCCGTGGCTGCCGTTACAGGAGGGCACTGATTTTGATTTGGAAATTTCTTCACAAGAGGAAGAAAAAGAGGACAACGGTGTTTTGATTGTAACGATTACGACGGTGAACTTTGGCAAACTCGTCGCTACGTTGATTTTGGAAACCTCAAATTCTGTCAGCGTAAGCATCGAGTGCACGACGAAATTCCCGAAAGATGAGTTGTTGAAACGTATTGAGGGGGACGGCAAAACTTACGCAATGCAGTCTGCCGTGACGTTTACGGCAAAAGAATCGAACCCGCCTGAAAACGGGCAGATGAAGGCAAAAGTCGATATGTCCTCAAATTATCAAATAAATCCGTACTTGTTGCTAATGGCACATACGATTATTCGTAATACAATGATTATGGACAACAATGCCTCAAATGGTGTTGTGACACACACAGATGAAGGAGAAGAATAATGAAATTTTTACATTCAATGATTAGAGTAAAAGATATTGACGCATCTTTGAAATTTTATACAGAACTTTTGAACATGACATTAGACCACAAAAAACGCCTTGAGGATTGCGAATTGTACTTTTTGAACGATGAATCCGGCTGTTGTCAAATCGAGTTGACCTACAATGACGAAACCCCGAAAGACGGCTACAAAATCGGCGAAAACTTCGGACACTTTGGTTTTGCGGTAAATTCCTTGGCTGAATTTACGGAGAAATTACACTCTTTGGGTTATGAATATTTGTACGAACCGTTTGATTTGAATGGTAAGGGCTCAAAAATCGCCTTCGTAAAAGACCCTGACGGCAACGAAATCGAATTGATTGAAAAGGTGATTTGGTAGAATATAAGTGAATAAGTAAATAGGTTAATAAGGTAATAAGTTCAAAACGGGTGCTACGCACCAAAGCTAATATTGAGCGAAGCGAACTATACGAACTTATTCACGAGCCCGATAGGGCGAATTTACTTATTTACTTATTAACTTTTTTCTAACACCACTCCGCTTCCTTCCCCCTTCCCTCCAAACCAAAGTATGAACTTTCCCATACTAAAGTATGAATTTTTGTAAAAATCATTAAAGTTTTTTCAAAGTTGTGCCGTATATTATAACAAAGGCATGCACATGCAAGTAGAAGGAAAAGCTCATGAAAAATAAAGATGTAAAAAGCGGTGTTTCTCTGTTCGGTCAGTCCGAAGAATTTATGCTTGAGAACGATCCGATGGAGGAATTTTTTGCTCTTAACCTTGGTGATTTTATTTCGGAACATTTGATTTCGGAGGATTTGGCAAAGAAAATCGGCTCAAATGTCAAGGATAAAAAAGAAGGTTTGATTAACCAGTTGAAAGAGCTTATTTCTATTTATTCGCTGAAAAATACTCTTTGCGTCTTGAATTTTGATACCAAAGATGATTATGCGATTTATACTTCTATCGCTCATTCGATTAAGCAGATGTTGGAGATTGAAAATTGCAATATTTATTTTTCTTATGAATATGCAAAAGCCGTTGATAATGAGGGGCATGACCTTGTGCTCGTCGGAAGTTCGGTTGAAAACCTTAAACACAAAGGTTATAACTTGGACGAAAATTCTATTATCAGTGTAGCTTTTAATGAACAGTATACTATCAGTAAAGATAATGTGACTGCGGTTTCTATGCACTGCAATACTCGTAATGTCGGGATTATTGCCTTGGAAAGCAAAAAAGAAATTCCGTCCGAGTATATCAATCTTGTGGAAAGCATGGCAACTCTTCTTGCAACATCAATGACTTTGCAGGAACAGATTGATTATTCTACAAAGCTTATGGATGATAAAACCGCACACGTAAGCGATTTGCAACACATAAGGGCAGAATTGACCGCTTTGATTGCAGATTTGTGCGATTATCAGCAGAATTTTGTTGTTCAACTTGCTCACGCTGTTGATGCTAAGGGTGGGTATACTGTTTCACACTCACAGAATACGGCGGATTTGGCTCGCCAAATTTGTAGAGCAATGGGGTTGAACGAAAAAACTACCGATTTGATATATTATGCGGGCTTGTTGCAGAATATTGGCAAGATTACTCTTCCTGAAAAAATCTTTGCAACAAACGGCAAGTTGTCGGCTGAAGATTTCAAAAAAATCCAAAACCACTCAAATATTGGGGTTAACTTGTTGATGAATATTAACTTCTTGTCAGAAGTTGTTCCGTATATAAATTACCAAAAAGAGAGAGTTGACGGCTCGGGTGAGCCTGAAGGATTGAAGGGTCAGTCAATTCCGCTCGGGTCAAGAATTATTGCGGTTGCTGATGCGTTTTGTGCGATGACGTCCGACAGACCATACAGAAAGGCTATGCCGAGAGAAAAAGCACTTTCGATTATGAAAGAAGAGGCAGGCAAAAAGTGGGATGTCGATGTAGTGAACGCGTTGGCAGAAGTCGAAAAATAATATTGTGATATTCACATATACTAAGGAGCCGTCGGTGACACGTTTCGCCGGCGGTTTTAAGTTTTGTAATATTAATAGCAAAAATTTTTTTTATGGTATTTATATGAATATGAATTTTAGTATTAGTTTTTTCGATAGTAAAAAATCTGCCCCGAATTTCACAGGCAGACTGCCAAAGGGTGTTTTTTACGATATTCGTGATATTCCGAATTTGACTTGTGCAAGATGTGGTAAAAAAATGATGAGTATTCCTCAGCGAAACCATTTTGTCACAAGTGTTCGTGCCGGCTCAAGAGCAGAACTCCGTAATACGGCGTTGGACGAATTTAGAACGCACGATGTTTTTAAATTTTTTAGTAATTTGTCGAAAAAGCACCCGTTTACGCCACTGGAAAAACTTGTCAGCAGAAAATCCGTAAAACGTAAGATGGACGGACTTGGTAGAGTTGGGAAACTGGAGGCTAAGGAAATTCTTGAAATCACGGGCGGTATGACGAAAAATGCTCCGCAGGTGATGAAGAAACTCAATACGATTAAAGATCAAGTTCCGAAAAATTATCAGGAATTACTGTTTTATATGGATTTTTATGCAAAACAGTATCCGAAAAATACGTTTTCAGAAATTTTCAACAAACCCGAGGTTTGGATGTATCACGACAAAATTGCAAGGGCTAGAAAAAATTTGTTTTTAGCTCAAAGAGAAAGAGCTATGAACAAATTGGAAGAACTCGAAAAGAGTTTGCCTGACACTCGCCACATGCAAAAGTGTTTCGACAAGGTTAAACTCAAGACTTTGAGTTTGATTTCGGATAGAAACAAACCGAATGCTACAAAACGATTGGAGCTTGTAGATATTTACAAAAGATTTTTAGGTTCGTTCAACAGTAAAAGTGTTGCGAACAAATTTTGGCAACAGGTGAATGAACTCCCTTACAGTACACAAACTGCGGATAATTTGCTTTTGAATATGCGAAGATGTACTGATACAGAGATTGTAAGACAAATTGCAGATAATATGACTTCGACTTTTGAACATATTGTTCCTGCTTCAAAAGGCGGTTCTGTTGCAAAACACAACGGGTTGTGCTTTTGTCAGGCTTGTAACCAAGAAAGGGCAACTGTTGCGTACACAATTCTTCTCGGAAAATATCCTGAGTTTGCACAAAATGTCCAAAAGCAGATGAATAGGCTTGTTTCGTTTATTACGCATGGTAAATTGCCGACTTACGAGGAATACCCGAAAAAAGTCAAAAAGACTTTGCTTGATGTCACGAACCAGAAATTGAGAATAAATATCAAAAAATATCTTAAATTTGTCGACGAAAAAGCTCAAAATGAATTGGTTAAGGCAAAAGCCTTGTATGATAATGATCAAAAGTTGTTGAGTCATGCAAATTCTAATATTGCTGCAAACGATGCAAAGATTGAAGAACTAAAACGTCAAATTCAAAAATTGCAGGAAGAAAAGGAAATTTTGGATTTTCAAAAACAACGATATGCCCAAAAATCCGTAATTTCCAAGAATATATATAATGAAGCTAAGTTAAAAGCCAATAAAGCTACCGGTGATTTGGAAAAAGATAAATAATTTAACATTGGTTTGACATCTGAATTCGCTTATTTTACGATTTTCATAACAAGAGGAAATGGAGTGAACATCTCCAGCTGTAGCCGCAGCCGTAAAAGCCGGAATGCTCAAAAATAACACTTCTGCGTGCAGTACGGGAGTGCTTTAGTTTTGTTTATGTCCTCTTGATGTTTTGAAAAAGAGGATTTTTTAATGTCACTTTCAACAGTGCAAGCAACGAATAATTCACGAATAGGGACTTGCCCGCATGGGCTTCCGTTAGGAGCATGCCCGATTTGTAACGGAATGGGTGGAGGTGCTAAAAAAGCTGATTTTTCGGCAAAACCAGGAGAAATGAGTTGGAATGAGTGTGCAGCAATCGGAGCATTTTTGAAGGCCCAAAAAATGGCAAAACTGCAAAAACAACAGGATGTGGAGAATTTTGCCAAGCAGGCTGTGGCATTTGACAAAGCTATGATGAATGCTTCTCAAAAAACAGTGGCATTGGCGAGTTTTTTTACAACAAATACTCCGAGTATAATTGCAAAACCGGTGAATTTTGTCCTGAATACGATTGTGGGCGGGGTATTGAATACAATTCGCAACTTTCCGCAAACAGTGCAGACGGTTTTTCAAAAGCTTGCAGATATTTCAGATAAATTGACTGCTGTGTATGGTGAAGTTAAGGCT
>ONYB01000115.1 GCA_900321895.1 uncultured Brachyspira sp. | reverse complement strand
GCTTCGCTCATTAATAGCTTTGGCACAAAGTGCCTGTTCTGAACTTATTTACTTATTTACTTCGTCACTTATTTACTTTCTCATTATGTATTATTTTTCAAGATTTCTCAATCCTAAATTTGTATGATTTTATCAAAAGTTAATATTTTTGTTCGACCCCTCACCCTGTTTTCATGTCATTCTACACATCTGCGACCGGCGGAATGTCGATACGTTTCAGACGTTGTTCAATTCGTCTGTACCATTTCAGGTGCTGTTTAAATAAAATCTTGTAATCTTCAACCTTACCCGCTGCAATTTCATGGAACTGCTCATCGCAAGTTTCGGTCATATTACGCTCTAAAATGTGAGTCAACGCTTTTCGGTCAATTTTACTATCTGTCAACGACAATTTTTGCCCGAAATTCACAACAACCTCAGGTCTGTTATCTCTAAAGAAACAGTAATCCACTGCAACCGGAACTAAATTAACTTTTCCATATCGCTTAACCGCATTTTGTGCAATATAAGCAAGCCCCGTTTGAAATTCAAACGGTCTATAATGCGGCGGTCTGATAATTCCCTGAGGGAAAATACACAAAATATTTTTCAAATCACCTACAACATCTACAGAATATTGCAATGCCTTCATCGCAGATTGCGGAGATTTTTTATTGACAGAATACCCACCACCCCTTCTCAAAAGCGGAAAACGATTTAATTCTTCAATCATCAATCTTATTTCTTTATGGAAAATTCTGTGCGTAATATTGTACATAACAATACCGTCCCACCAATTACAATGCGGTGCATACAATATCGTAGGAACACCTTTTTCCATAACCCCCTCCGCACCTTTGTAGCGGAAAGCGAAGAAACGATTTTGCAACATGTTAAAGAAAAACATGCTCGCAACCCATAGCCAAAAACGACTTGTTTTTGCCGGTTTAAATTTCTCCTCTTTATTCCTCAGCTTTGTCGGCGGGATGTCAGAATATAACTTTTCTTCTACAACGCTCATGTTAAATATATTTTACCCCACAAAAACTAATTAGTGAATACCCTAAAGGACTAATTTTAAGAAAACTTAATCTATTTTTGAAAAGAAATTTTCGCATACTAATACCTTACCTCCGCTTTTACGTAAGACTTCAACATATCTATAATACGCTCAAATTCTTCTGTAGAATAAGTTTTTTCGTTTTCTAAACTTTTGTCCAAAATCTTTGAAGCCTCAAATCTTTGCAAATAATACCTTGGTGCCCCTTGAATAAGTTGTCCGATTTTTTCAAAATCTTCAAAAGAAAGTTGAGATTTCACAACAGTTGTTCTGAACTCATAATCAACCCCGCCATTTTTCAAAACCTCAATACTTTTCAAAATTTTTGAAGTATCAACATCAACATTCACAATTTGCGAATACTTTTCAAGCGGAGCTTTTATATCCATAGCCACATAATCCAAATCCGGCAAAACTTTTTCAAGCATTTCGGGAAAACTCCCGTTCGTGTCCAACTTCACGGCAAACCCGAGTTCTTTCACCTGCTTAATAAATTCAGGCAAATCCTTTTGCAAGCATGGTTCACCTCCCGTAATTACAACCCCATCAAGCTTTCCCTGACGGGTTTTCAAAAACTCGAAAACCTCCTTAATTTTAGCCTCGCCGTTAATCAATTCCGGATTGTGGCAATATCCGCAACGAAAATCACACCCCATCGTAAAAACAATGGCTGCAATCTTTTCAGGAAAATCCAGCAGTGAAGTTTTTTGCAATCCGCCGATAATCATAAAACAAACCTAGATATTTTCCGAAATTTCAAAAGTCTTTCTGTTTTGGAATTCCATTTGTTTACCCTTATTCCACTGACTAACAGGTCTTATATATCCGACAATTCTTGAGTAAACTTCGCAATCCGCACCGCATTCAGGACATTTGAAATGTTCGCCTGCAATATAGCCGTGGTTCGGGCATGTGCTGAATGTCGGAGAAAACGTAAAATATGGTAACTTGTAGTTATTACAAACCTTTTTGACAAGATTCTTCATAGTTTCCATATTTGTAATTCTTTCGCCCGCAAAAATATGAACAACCGTACCGCCCGTGTATTTAGTCTGTAAATCGTCTTGGTGCTCAAGAACCTCAAAAATATCATCAGAATAATTTACAGGCAACTGAGTCGAATTTGTAAAATATTTGTACTTGTGGTTTTTATCCAATTTTGCCAAACGATAAGAAGTGCCTTCCCCAGGAGTTGCCTCAAGGTTGTAATTATTACCTGTTTCTTTTTGGAATTCGATAATTTTTGCCCTCATAAAGTCCATAACCTCGAGTGCAAACTGTTTACCTTCCTTGCTTCCGATATTTTTACCAAAAAGGTTTTCGCAAGCCTCATTCATTCCAATCAAACCGATTGTAGAAAAGTGATTTTTCCAATAAACTCCAAATCGAGCCTTGATATCTCTCAAATAGAATTTTGTGTACGGATAAAGATTTTTATCTGTCAAATCTTCCAACAAATTACGTTTAATTTCCAAACTTTCCCTTGCGGTTTCCATTTGTACCGCCAATTTTTCAAGAAATTCTTCTTTCGTTTTAGAATTATCCGCAAGTTTTGGCAAATTAATCGTAACAACCCCGACAGAACCCGTCAAAGGATTTGACCCGAACAAACCACCACCTCTGTATTCAAGTTCACGGTTATCAATTCTCAATCTGCAACACATAGAACGAGCATCCTCCGGTGACATATCAGAGTTAATAAAGTTTGAAAAATAAGGGATACCGTATTTTGCAGTCATTTCCCACAAACCTTTAATATTTTCGTTATCCCAATCAAAATCTTTTGTAATATTATATGTCGGAATAGGGAATGAGAACACTCTTCCAGAAGCGTCGCCTTCCATCATTATTTCAAAGAAAGCCTTATTCAACATATCCATTTCAGGTTGAAATTCTTTGTAAGTTTCTTCCATTAATTCGCCGCCGATAATTACAGGATGATCCGCATAATATGAAGGAACAGTCAAATCCATAGTAATATTTGTAAACGGAGTTTGGAACCCTACACGTGTCGGAACATTCATATTAAATACAAATTCCTGCATAGACTGCTTAACCTGCTCATAAGAAAGCTTGTCGTACCTGATAAACGGAGCAAGCAACGTATCAAAATTTGAAAAAGCTTGAGCTCCGGCAGCTTCTCCTTGCATTGTATACATAAAGTTTACAACTTGCCCGAGAGCCGTTCTGAAATGCTTAGCGGGAGCACTTTCGACTTTGCCCTTAACACCCTGAAAGCCTTCCATAAGCAAATCTTTCAAATCCCAACCGACGCAATAAACAGCAATAATATTCAAATCATGGATATGGATATCGCCCGAAAGGTGAGCATTTCTGATTTTTTCGTTATAAATCTTGTGAAGCCAATAAGTTTTGCTGACCTCGGAAGCGATGTAATTGTTCAAACCCTGAATAGAATATGACATATTAGAATTTTCCCTAACCTTCCAATCAAGTTGTTTCAAATAGTTGTCAATAAGAGCGATATTATCCTCTTTTTTTTCGTAAACCGGATTAGATAAATAAGGTTTTTTGTTAGCCGATTCGATTGAAACTATATTAGAATTATTAGAAATTACGCTGTTATTCATTAAAAATTCCCCTCCGAGGTTTGATACACTGTGACTATGGCAACTTTTGCCACTGATTGTCATGCTTCCCTAAGTCTATATTACATCCATTTTAAACCTTAAAACAACTTTTGTCAATGAAAGCCAAAAGCCTGAATAAAATTTTTAATTATGGATAACAAAAAACTACTGGGAAAACGGATAAAAGAAATCCGAAAAAAGTTCGGCTACACACAAGAACAGGTAACTGAGCAAAACCACAGCAACAAAGTTCTCATCTACAAAACCCTAAAAGCTGTGTTTAGTTGCTAATGTGTATGGGTACATTTGAGCAACTTTTACCAGATTTCTTAGAAAAGTTAGTAGGTGAATAAGTAAATCCGCCCTATCGGGCTTGTAAATAAGTTCTTATCGTTCGCTACGCTCAAAAGCAACTTTGGTGCAATACACCCGATTTGAACTTATTCAACTATTAACTTATTAACTTATTCACTTATGTTGAGAGAAACGCTCCGCATATGCCGCTCACCACTTACATCACGAGTTTTGTTCTGTAAAAGTCGGTGTTGATATTCAACTTTTCACCGATGTCCAAAAGCATTTCGACTAAATGTTTGTCATTTTTGCGTTTTGAAGTTTTTGACATTTCAAGGATTTCATTGATATGTGAATATATTTTTGCAAAGTACAAGTTTTGTGCCTCTGCTATATCAACCTCAAGTTCCAACTTTTCGACATAATCAAACAGCTCAAGGACAACCTCTGCCTGCTGTGCTTCCAATCCATAAGTCAATCTGTTCAAGTTTTGGCTGATTTTCTTTGAGAAAATTTTATTTGAAGGTGATTTGTCGAGTTTTACACCTATTTTCTTTGCTTCAAAATTTATTTCTGTTGCCTGTTGAGTAATACTCGGGTCTACAAATCCGCCCGAATGTTTGATTAAATCATTAAACTTGCAGCTCAAGGCGTAACTTGCAGCGATTTTGAATTCTTCCGGAATTGTCAAACCTAAACTCTGCATGTGGTATATTGAGCCTTTGCCTTCATCATACATTTCCTCGTATGTTCTTGCGAATTTATTTAATTTATCTTTTAAAAGTATTTGCAAGATTTTGCGTCTTTCTTCAATGAAAATATCTTTGAGAGTGAAGTATTCTTTGCCGAAATATTCATCCAAAGCTCTGATAATCTCTGTCAACGGGTACAACATAAAGGTCTTGATGAGTTCGTTTTTCATTGTGTTGAACTCGTTATCATCCGTGTAAGGCTTGATTGCACAGTGGAAATCCCCACTGGAATACTTCATCAGGGCAAACACCAGATGAGATTTTTTCAAGGTAACTCGTGATTTTATCTCGATTTTGCCCACTACAAAGCTTGAATTGCCTTTTTCAACCTTTTGGTAATCGTGTTTTTTTACGGTATAGCAATATACATTTTCTTCATCTTCAAAATCCTGATAGAGTGAAGATATTGCCCACAAGCTGGCGATTTGTTTCATCGTGATAATTGAAGGTTTGACAAATCTTTCAAAAATATCGCGTCCAGTGCCGTATTCTTGAATATTACTTTTTGCCCCTGCAAGAATTTCGAGGAATTTAGTTTCAATATCTTTTTTAGAAAATCTCGACGCAAGTTGCATTGCACGAGCGGCATATTTCATAATCTGAACGGTTTCAATCCCAGAAATTTCCGAGAAGAACCAACCGCAACTTGTGTACATCAAAAGTGCCTGACGCTGGATTTCCAACAACTCCATAGCTTTTACGATATCTTCATCAGAAAGTGACGGGTTGAAGTTTTCTTGTTGAAATTTTTCAACACTCATACTGCCACGGTCAAGAATTACGGAAATGTAGTTATTACGAACCTCCCAAACATCCTTATTATAGTATTTCGAACCTTCAGTTTCATAAATTTTGACCAACTCGTCACGCAAGTAGT
>ONYB01000126.1 GCA_900321895.1 uncultured Brachyspira sp. | reverse complement strand
ATATTTCCCGGGTTTGATACGTTTGAAGTTTGGCTCTATTGCTGCTGCAATTTCGATATTGTTGAAAAGATTACCGATAGCCGGAACGCCCGGAGCTTTTGCCATTTCAGCCATTTCTGTTGTAACAGGTGTACCCATTTTTTCGCCTGCATCTACGTTAACTGCATTTAACGGACTCATTGCCATCATCACGATAACAGGAACAGATTTCATAAATCCAGCACTTTGTGACGGTGACGGTGTTGCAAAATTGTTTTCATCGACTTCTTTGCCTTTAAAACTTGTGTTGTAAGCATTTCCTTTGAAATTTACATTCATTACAGGTGCTATTGCCATAATAATTTAACCCCTTTATTTTTTCTTAGTCGCATTAAATAATTTGTTATACAAAAACCCGAGCAAAATATTTTTTGCTACCGTTCTTCATATAACCCGTATTCATTTACCCATTTGTGCAGATTATAGCAGTGTTTCCGCAATTTGTAAAGTATTATATACGATTTTAACCTTTCTTAACCATTTTTGAACATTCAGTCGCTTTATCGCTTGAATAAAAACTTTTTTTGTTATATTTTACACATGTGTAAAATATTTTACAAAAAGAAGGAGAACTCAAATGAGTGAAAGAAAATTAGTTGGAACAGGCGAAATGTTCAAAAAAGCACTCGCTGGCGGTTATGCAATCGGTGCTTACAACGTAAACAACATGGAAATTTTGCAAGGTATTGCTGAAGCAGCAGAAGAAACTCAATCACCTATCATCTTGCAGGTATCTGCAGGTGCAAGAAAATATGCTAACCAAACATATTTGATTAAATTGGTTGAAGCTGCATTGGCTACAACTACAGTTCCTATCGCTTTGCACTTGGATCACGGTGCTGATTTTGAAATTTGTAAAGCTTGTATCGATGGTGGTTTCTCATCTGTTATGATCGACGGTTCAAGATTCCCGTTGGAAGAAAACATCAAGTTAACAAAACAAGTTGTTGACTATGCTCACCCGCGTGGAGTTTCAGTTGAAGCTGAACTCGGTAAATTGGCAGGTGTTGAAGATGACGTTAAAGTTCACGCTAAAGATTCAACTTACACAGATCCTGAAGAAGCTGCAAGATTTGTTAAAGAAACAGGTTGTGATTCTTTGGCTGTAGCTATCGGTACATCACACGGTGCTTACAAATTCAAAGGCGAAGCTAAACTTGACTTTGAAAGACTTGCTGAAATTAAAAAAGCTGTTAACGAAGCAGTTGGTTATGATTATCCGTTGGTATTGCACGGTTCATCATCAGTTCCGAAAGAATTTGTTGCTAAATGTAACAAATTCGGTGGTAACTTGCCTGATGCACAAGGTGTTCCGGAAGATATGCTTAACTACGCTTCTAAACACGGTGTTGCAAAAATCAACATTGATACTGACTTGAGATTGGCTATGACATCTACAATCAGAGAGTTCTTTATTGAACACCCTGAAAAATTCGACCCACGTGAATACATGGGACCTGGCAGAACTGCTGTTAAAGAAATGGTTATGCACAAAATGCGTGACGTTTTGGGTACTGCAGGACACGCTAAAGACTAGTTTTTGTATCAAAAACAAGCTTAAAAACTCTCATCTTTTTAAAGATGGGAGTTTTTTATAGCAAAAAATTATATGCAGAAGATGAGTTCTTTTATGCACAATTAAAAAATCTTTTATCACTTATAAATTTCAACGATAAGGAAACCGTAGCGGAACAACTAAACAAATTACCTCAAAACATAGAAACCCGTAAACAATTTGAAAATCTTGGAATTAATTATGACAAATGGTCAAATTTTGATCCGAATTCAAATGTAAAAATTCAACTTCACCCAAATAGCGAAAAAGCAAAACTTGATATTGTAAATAATTTTACCAAAAACTTTACCAACCAAAAATTTAAAGACTCAATTCCGGAAGCTTACACAAAACCACTGTTTAAGGAACTAAAGGATCAACTTGGAATAGAGTTTAGGGATGATAAATTTTTCAAAGACGGACAACCTCTTAAATTTGAGGACATAGAACCGGCAATAAAAGTAATCAAACAACACGTAAACAAAAACGACTACTGGTTTAAGGAAACTCGTGATGTCAGCCAAAATACTGTTAAAAGGAAATTTATAAACGATATTCTCAGTCGACAGGCAAACGAAGTAAAAAACATAAACAATCCTGATTTTAATAAAACTGTTAATATTGAAATTCGCAAAGCAGATATGAATGATTTGTCACACTCTCTATTTCTCGGCAATCATTCTGCTTGCTGTGTAGCAATAGGCGGCTTCAATTCTCCAATGGCAATATCTTATATAAAAAACAAAATGGCAACTGCAATCGAAATTTTAGACGGAAAACAGCAGTAGGAAACACGATGTGCTTTATCGCACTAATTGACGGAAAACCGGCATTATACCTCGATAATATAGAAATCCTTCCAAAATATCAATATAATGATGAAATAAGAGATGCCATATTCAAATATACACACCAACTCTGCAAAGAACTCGGGAAGGAAAATATGCCGATTTATGCGAATACCCGTTCCCCAAAAATAAATATGCCCCAACCTGACAGAAATACTCATCAAATTCAACTAATGGGCTCAACCGGCGATGATTTAATTTATATAGATGCTAATATGGAAAGCATGAAAATCGACGGCGACGATTGGTTTTACCGCCCACTTTACAAAATTTTATAACGCATAATTAAAAAATAATTAAGTATTCGATGTATTTTCTAATTTTATATTATCATTAGAATAGGAGATAAAAAGCCATGGAATACAAAGATTATTATAATATATTAGGTGTCAAACGTGATGCCACGGAAGCCGAAATTAAATCGGCATACAGAAAATTAGCAAGGAAATATCACCCCGATGTTAATAAAACAAAAGAAGCTGAAAGTAAGTTCAAAGATATCAATGAAGCTTACGAAGTTTTGGGAGATAAAAACAAACGTCAGAGATATGATAGCCTCGGCTCGAATTGGCAAGGCGGTCAAAGTTACACACCACCTCCCGGATTTGAACAATTCAATTTTGGCGGAGGTCAAGGCGGAGCTTATCAAAGCTTTAACTTTGGCGGACAAGATATGGGCGGGTTTTCGGACTTCTTTAGTTCACTTTTCGGCGACATGATGATGGGTCAAGGTGGCGGTAGAGGTGCTCACTCTCAGGGTATGAATTTCGGCGGATTTGACTTTGGCGGAGCCGCACAACAAGCTTCTCAAGGCAGAAGAACTCGCAAAACGCAATCAGCCCCAAAAACCGAAGCTCTTGATATTACCAAAACCTTGAATATTACAGCAAAAGACGTCTTTAACAAGAAACCGATTAGTGTAAACTTTTCCGAAATAAGCAAATGCACTCAATGCCCGTCAGGTGGCGGATATTGTTCTGCTTGCGGCGGAACCGGTTATACTACGGTAAATAAATCTATTAAGGTAAAACTTCCACCTGAAGTTAAAGAAGGTCAGAAGGTAAGACTTAAAGGCGAAGGAAAAACGGACAGTTACGGTCAGACAGGCGATTTGTATTTGATAATCCATTTTGCGGACAAGGAATACCAAGTCGACGGAGTTGATTTGACAAAAGAAGTTGAGATCACGCCACCTGAAGCAGTTTTAGGGGTAAAAAAAGAAATCTCTACATTACACGGAAATATCGGGATAAAAATTCCGCCAAGAACTTCTTCCGGACAAATGCTAAGGTTGAAAAATTTAGGCTTGCCTAAAAAAGACGGCGGTTTCGGAAACTTGAACGCAAAAGTAAAAATCATAATCCCGAAAGATTTGACCGAAAAACAAATCGAACTCTACAAACAGATGTAATAATGAATTATTGTCGGGCGAAATAAGCAAAGCTTATTTCGCCCGTTTGAAAATAACGTCCGCTATTGACTTCTCTAAAAAAATGACTAAAATATATTATATATAGGATGAGGGATTATGCGTTTAGTAGAAAAACTTAAAGATTTTGAAAACCAATATATGTTTATCCATTGGGCAACAGGTAGTGAATACGGCAAACTGGTTTACGCCGGAGATGATTTTGTAGAATTCAACGTTATAAATGTAGATACAATGGAATACAGCGAAACCGTGCTTATTAATTGCCAGTTAATTTTGGAGGTTGCTATCGGCGGATTTGATATCGCAAGAATTGTCGCTGAAATGTCTTCTAAAATTTCTATGGACTAGGGGGACGGTCGCTCGCAAAATTTTCGGGTAACAAATTGATAAGATTTAAAATTACGTATTGGCAAAAGCATGCCTTAGGTTTATAATAAAAACAAGAGTATGAGCAGAAAAACACCGATAATTATTATAGCTTCACTTGCCGTTTTGTACGGAATTTACTATTGGGGAATTCCGACTGTACTGAATAGTGCGAACTTTGTAGATTTTGCTCAACAGAAAATCAGCTCGACATCCCCGTT
>ONYB01000019.1 GCA_900321895.1 uncultured Brachyspira sp. | reverse complement strand
TTTAAACATATTTTTCCTTTCGCCCACCCCAGTATAACCCATTTTAAAAGAAATGTTTTCCTCTAAAAAATGTAAAGTTTGTAACGGATTTTTAAAAAATTGAAATTTGCTCCAAAAATAAACGTTTGCATGTATAGAGATAAATTAAGAGAGAGAAAATGTCTGTAAAAGTTCGGACAACTGAATATTTTTGCTTCGAAATTTTCCACAAGGAGGTTCTATGGGTATAGACGGCATGGGAAATTTCGGTCAACTGACCGCATATCAAAGAATGCAAATGCGTCAAAAAACGACGTTTGGCTCTGTTACGTCAAATTATCAGACACGTAATCTTAATTTTAATGCAAATACAAGCATTTTTAAGCAGAATTCTAACATCTTTATGGCATCAAAACAAGCTCGTATGAACCAAATGTACGGATTTGATGCTATTGCACGACTTAACCAACAACAAGCCGCAAACCAAACAAACGGCACTCAAAATGCAAACGAAACCCAACAAGAAAATTCAAAATCTTGGAAAGAGCTTGCCAGTGAAGCAAAATCCGCAATCAAAGCTTTTGACGAAGTCTTTGGCAAGAAAAAATCAGGTGGTGCAGGTTCTGCCAAGGCTGACAAGGCGGTAAACGATATTAAAAACGCAAAGGATAAAACAGGTTTGCAAAAATCCATAAGCGGTGCTCAAAGTGAGTTGACAAATGTTCAAGCAAGCCTTCAAAAGTCGACATCGTCCCTGACCGAGGCTAAGGCGAAAGAAACTGAAACAGCTCAAACTGCACAGCAAACAGAAGAAAAATTAACTCAATCTAAACAAGACTTAACTTCTAACGAACAAAAATTGACCGAAGCACAGAGCAACGTAAAGGATTGCAAACAGGCTTTGAAGAATGCAAAATCTCAAGCAACAAAGGACAATCCAAACACTGCGGCAATCGCACAAGCCGAGGCTAATTTAAAGCAGGCAGAAGCTGCCGAAAAGCAAGCTAAACAAGCGGTTGAACAATCAAAAGAACAGGTTAAGACTGACGAAAAAGCTAATACTACGGCTAAAAAAGAGGCAGAAAGTGCAAAAGCCGAAAGCAGCAAGTTGCAATCTCAAGTTGACACGCTTCAAAAGCAAAGCACAGACCTTCAATCTGCCATAACCGACGGAAACAGCCGACTTGAAACAATCGGCAAGGAGGACACAAAAACTGACAAGTCTGACAATGCCGAGAAAACCGACCAGTCAGGTCAGGAGGTTAAGGAAAAATCAAACGATAAGAAAGCAGGTTCTGATATAAATCTTGCAGATATACCAGAGGGCAAAGATGAGCAACTGGCTTGGATTAATGATAAAATGTCTGAAATTTCCGCTGAATATGAAAAGAATGGTGGTGATGCTCCTTTGTATGATGATCCTGTCTATATAACTCTTATGATGCAAAAAGATAACCTTGAAGGAACCGACAGAACGTCAGAATTTCTCAAAGAAGATCAAGCTACTTGGATAGATAACCAAATGTCAGAAATTGCGGCAGATTATGCTAATGGCAAGGGTGACAGCAGTTTAGAGGAAGATCCTATTTATTCTGCATTGAAAGAACAGAAGAGCAGATTAGAAAGAACAGCAGTTCCGGACGGAACTGTTGACTCCGCATTGGCTGCAAAAAATCAAAAAATCGACAATGCGGAGGATTCCGTAATAGCTTCAAAAAGCGGTAATAAAATCGCAACAGGCACGAAATCCGCAGAAACGGCCTCTAATGATAAGTCAACACTGAAATCCGAAGATACCAATGCCGATAAAAATACGGCAAAAGCAAGAGGTTTTTCTGAAAATTCCTCAACGACAATATATGCAAACGATGAGGACGACGGGAAAGATTTTGTAGTCAGTGACGGTAAATACTTTATTGACGGTCAAGAGGTGAATGAAAAAGAGTTTGTTCAGCAGTATGATACCGCTAAAGCAAACTCCACTGATGATAACGAAAATGAAATCCATGAAAGTTTTATAAAGCGTAAACAACCTCAAAAAGGTGTTAAATAGTTTTGTAGGTCTTTAATAAGTTCATATCATTAGCTATGCTCAAAAGCTGTTTTGTGGCATTGCACCTGATACGAACTTATTCACCTATTCACCCTTCACTTTTTACCTCTAATGTAACAGTTTTATCGCCTCAAACATTAATATTAAATTTACATAAAGATTGTAAAATTTACACTTGCTTTTTGTCTATATTTGCTATAAAATGTAATTGTGAAATAAATCACGAATGCAAAATTTGTAATAAATAGCAATAAAATAAGTTACTTAAAGGAGAAAAGACTTATGACTACAAAAAGCAAAAAGACTGTCGAAAACCTCGAAAAGACTTTAAACAAGTCTACTCAGGTTGACAGTGCAGAACAATTAGAATTGCTTATCGAAAGAGCTAAAAAAGCTCAAAAGATTTATGCAAAATTCACTCAGGAACAAGTTGACGCTATCTTCAAAGCTGCCGCTACTGCTGCTGACAAAGCTCGTATTCCTTTGGCTAGAATGGCTATCGAAGAAACAGGCATGGGCGTTTTGGAAGATAAAATCATCAAAAACCACTTCGCTTCCGAATATATTTACAACAAACACAAAAACGCTAAAACTTGTGGCGTTATTAAAGAAGACAAAGCTAACGGTATTAAAGTTGTTGCTGAACCTCTCGGCGTTATCGCAGGTATCGTTCCTACAACTAACCCTACTTCAACTGCAATCTTCAAATCTTTGATTGCTTTGAAAACAAGAAATGCAATTATCTTTTCACCACACCCTAGAGCTACAAAATCAACTATCGCAGCTGCAAAAATCGTTTTGGAAGCTGCTGTTAAAGCTGGTGCTCCGGAAGATATTATCGGCTGGATTGATGTTCCGTCTATCGAATTGTCAAGCCAGTTGATGAAACACCCTAGCATTGCTTGCATTTTGGCTACAGGCGGCCCTGGCATGGTTAAGGCAGCTTACTCTTCAGGCAACCCTGCATTAGGTGTTGGCCCTGGTAATGCTTCTGCTGTTATCGATGAAACAGCTGACATCAAAATGGCTGTTTCTTCAATTCTTATGTCAAAAACTTTCGACAACGGTATGATTTGTGCTTCTGAACAATCAGTTGTTGTTGTTGACGAAATTTATGAAGAAGTTAAAAAAGAATTCATCTACAGAGGTGCATATCTTTTGAACTCTGCAGAAGAAAAGAAAATGATAGACCTTCCGTTTATCGATCCGAAACGTGGAACAGCTCACCCTGATATCGTTGGTCAAAGTGCTTACAAAATCGCTAAGTTGTCAGGTTTTGATATCCCTGAAACTTCAAAAGTTTTGTTGGCTGAAAGACCTTCTGTTGATTGGGAAGATCCGTTCTCAAGAGAAAAATTATCTCCAATCTTAACATTATACAGAGCTAAAGACTTTGAAGAAGCTGCAGCAATGGCTTATGAATTGGTATCAAAAGGTGGTGCAGGTCACACTGCAGACTTGTATACAGATGCAAGAAGTCAAGAAAGAATTGACAAATATGCTGAAATGATGCCGGCATGCCGTGTATTGATTAACTCCCCATCAGCATTAGGTGGTATTGGTGATTTGTTTAACTTTAAGCTTGAGCCATCATTATCATTAGGTTGCGGTTCATGGGGTAAAAACGCCGTATCAGGTAACATCGGTGTTGAAAACTTGTTGAACTACAAAACAGTTGCTGAAAGGAGAGAAAACATGCTCTGGTTCAAAGTTCCGCCAAAAGTTTACTTCAAGAGAGGTGCTGTAGATTTAGCTCTTCGTGAACTTCAAGGCAAAAAACGTGCATTCATCGTAACAGACAGATTCTTGTTCAATTCAGGTGCTGTTGACAGCATTATCAAAGTTTTGGACGAAATCGGTATTGACCACGAAGTATTCTTCGATGTAAAACCTGATCCGACATTGTCAACAATCAGACAGGCTATGGAAATCATCAAACCGTTTGAACCTGATGTAATCATTTCACTCGGTGGCGGTTCTCCGATGGATGCTGCTAAGATTATGTGGTTGTTGTACGAACAACCTGATACAAACTTTGAAGATATCGCAATGAGATTCTTGGATATCAGAAAAAGAATTTGTAAAATTCCTGAACTCGGTAAGAAAGCAACAATGGTTGCAATTCCTACAACATCAGGTACAGGTTCTGAAGTTACACCGTTTGCAATCATTACGGATGATGAAACTCACGTAAAATATGCAATCGCAGATTACGCATTGACACCGAACATGTCAATCATTGACCCTAACTTCGTAGACGGTATGCCAAAAGGCTTGACTGCCGCATCAGGTATTGACGCATTGGTTCACGCAACAGAAGCTTATGTATCTTGTATGGCTACAAACTTCACAAACTCAAACGCTTTGGAAGCAGCTAAGTTAATCTTCAGATACTTGGAAAGATCATACAACGAAGGTGCAAACGATCCGATTGCAAGAGAAAAAATGCACTATGCAGCAACAATCGCAGGTATGGCATTTGCAAACTCATTCTTGGGCTTGTGCCACTCAATGGCTCACAAATTGGGTGCTATGTTCCACGTACCTCACGGTGTAGCTAACGCATTGTTGTTCAGACAAATCATCAAATACAACGCAGTTGATTGTCCTCAGAAACAGGCAATCTTCCCTCAATACAAGTTCCCTAACGCAAAGGCTAAATATGGTCAAATCGCTGATGAACTTGGCTTGGGCGGTAAAAATGATGATGAAAAAGTTGAACTTTACATCAAGGCTATTGAAGACTTGATGAAGAAAATCAACTTGCCGTTCTCAATCAAAGAATTTGGTGTATCAGAAGCAGACTTCAACGCTAAATTAGACGAAATGGTTGAACTTGCATTTGACGACCAATGTACAGGTGCAAACCCGGCTTATCCGTTGATGGAAGATATCAAAGCAATTTACTTGGATGCTTTCAACGGTGTAGTAAGAGATTACTATCCGACAAAAAAATAAGCTGAGTAAAAGCTGAATAGATTGAACGAACCGCCTTCAGGGCGGTTCGTTTTTTTGTGGGCGGTTCTATAGGTGGCTGAAGGCACTACGTGCCTCAAGATGACATGGTTTTAAAAATCTCTTCACACCTCACCCTTCACTTTACTCCTTTTCCCCCCATGTTTGAAAAAAAATATGTTCCTGTTATAATCGGGGTATGAAAGATATGTTAGATAAAATTTTACAGATTGAAAAGAAGTATAAAGAGCTGGGCGAAACCCTCTCTGACCCCGCCGTAATTCAGGATTACAACCGCTTTAGAGATTTGTCAAAGCAAAGAAAATCTATGGAGGAAACCGTTAACCTTTATTACGAATGGAAAAAGGCTACTGACGCCATTGATGAGGCTAAAGAAATGCTTCATTCGGAAAATGACGAAGAAATGAAAGCCTTAATTAAAGCCGAAATTGAAGAAAATGAGGCAAAGTTGCCTGATTTTGAAGAAAGAATGAAGATTTTACTTCTTCCACGTGACCCGATGGATGACAAAGATATTATGCTTGAAATTCGTGGCGGTGCAGGTGGCGACGAGGCTAACATTTTTGCCGGCGATTTGGCAAGAATGTATATGAGATATGCCGACAAGCAAGGTTGGCAAACTCAAGTTTTGAGTAAAACCGAATGCGAGGCGGGCGGTGTTTCCGAAATTATTATTTCTATCAAGGGCGATGCTGTTTATTCAAAATTGAAGTACGAATCAGGCGTTCACAGAGTTCAGAGAGTTCCTGCAACAGAATCTCAAGGCAGAGTTCACACCTCAACTGCAACCGTTGCGGTTATGCCGGAGGTTGATGACGTTGAAGTCGAGCTTAATATGAACGATATAGAAATTACAACTGCTCGTTCGGGTGGTGCTGGCGGTCAGAACGTTAACAAGGTTGAAACCGCTGCCAGAGTATTCCATAAACCGACGGGGATTATGATTTTCTGTACAGAAGAGCGTTCTCAGTTGCAAAACAAGGAACGTGCGTTGCAGATTTTGAAGGCTAAGCTTTATGATATGGAAGTTCAAAAGCAAATGCAGGAAATCACCGATTTGCGTCGTTCTCAAGTCGGAACCGGCGACAGAAGTGAACGTATTCGTACGTACAACTTTCCGCAAGGCAGATTGACTGACCACAGAATTAACCACAACTTGAACGTTTGGACTGTTATCGACGGTGATTTGGATGAGCTTATCAATCTGCTTATGGAATATGACCAAAAGTTGAAGTTGGAAAAACTTGCCGAAGTAAATTAGGGACGGAATATGGCAGACAGAAAATGTGCAGGGTGCGGAAAAATTTTAAATCGTGATAATATGATAAAAATTACGAAACAAAAAAACGCCCAAAGCCTTGTCGTGAACGGGAATTCCAAAATATTTGGCAGATCCGTATATCTCTGTTATAATAATTCGTGTATTGAGGCGGCATTTAAAAAAAATAAATTGCAAAAAGCACTAAGAGCTCCGATACCGCAGGAGTTGAAAGGAAAAATACTAAATGAGTTTTGACACTATTAGAATAAATGAGTTAGCAAAAGAGTTAAAAATGACGAGCAAGGAAGTTATTGAAAAACTTGCCCAGATTTCTATTACGGGAAAAACTCATTCGAGCACACTTACCGTTGATCAGGTTAAGAGATTGAAGGATTTCATTAATGCGGGCTCTGTAAAACAGGTTAAAAAACCAAAAGCTTTCATCGTGAAGAAAGCGAAAGTCGTGGTAGAAGAGGCTAAAAAAGAAGAAGAAAAAGCAAAAGCCGAAAAAGCCGAAAAGGAAAAGAAAGCAGCTGAACCTGAAGTTAAACGCCCGAAAATTGAAGTTGTAAAGCCTAAAAGCAGATTGGAAATTGTCAGACGTGCTCCACGTCCGCAGGTTAATGCAGACGGCACAACCTCAACTCCGCAAAGAACACCTTACAGAAAAGACGGTGAAGGCAGAAAATTTACGCCGAGAGGTCAGCGTCCTGACGGCGAACG
>ONYB01000184.1 GCA_900321895.1 uncultured Brachyspira sp. | reverse complement strand
CGGTTTAGGAAACCGTCGCTCTATCCTACTGAGCTACAAAGCCTTTTTGTTCTGTTATTTCGGAAATATTTCCGTGGTTATTTTCTCAAACAACCGGCTGTCAACCGTTTTTATTATATCACTGCGTTTGGCGGGAGTCAAACCCGCGACCTTCGCCTTCGGAGGGCGACGCTCTATTCTACTGAGCTACAAACGCCTGTTTATCAGGTACACTTATCTTAACACAAACAAAAAGGACGGGCTTTTGAAAAAAGCCCGTCCTTCAAATCAAAATCTATTTATTAAAATATTTGCTTGCATCCACTGCTTGACGTTCAGTTTCAGTTGCCTCAAAGAACGGCATAACTGTTAAATTCATCATCCCTGCAATCATTGAACTTGGGAAGATTTCAACAGCATTGTTGAGTTCAAGAACAGCTGAGTTGTAAAATCTTCTTGCTGCGGCAATATGCTCTTCCTGTTCAGAATAAGTTTGCATTGCCTGCATCATCGGCTGGTCAGCTTTCAACTGCGGATAATTTTCAACCGCTACCATTAATTGTCCCATTTTACCTGAAATCAAGCCGTCCAAGTTAATTGTTTCTTTTGCCTTGCTCAAGTCAGCAGGAACTTTTACCGCCTCTGCTCTCAATTTTGTAATTTCTTCAAGCAAAGTTCTTTCGTGTTCCATATACTTGTTTGCGATAAACAATACATTCGGAATTAAGTCATAACGTTTTTTCAACTGGACATCAATGCCCGCAAATGCCTCTTTTACCTTGTTTTTCTTCTTTACCAACGAAACATACATAACATAAGATGTTACTAACAAAATAAGTACAACAATTACCAAAAATTGTACCATCGGGTCTGCTAAAAATATTGCATTTAACATAAATCTCTCTCCTATTAGCTACGAGAGAGATTATATCATATTGTTTAACTTTTGTAAAGAACTTGACAAATATTAATTATCCGCAACAATTACAGTGAAATCCGTACTTCCGCAGAAATAATTTGACGGTTCATAAACAAACTGGAATTTATCAATTGACGGAACTTTTTTCTTCAAGAAATTGTAATATTCGTTTGTAACACCGACAGAATGTGCAATAAACTGGGTATGAATTCTTGAAATATGTCCCGTACAAGAAACATTTACACCCACAGCTTCAAGTTCTGATTTAACATCTTGAGCTTTTTGTGCACTGTCTTGTGAATACATAATTCCCGCAGTCATAACAGCACCCTCTTCAGGTTGGATTTTTTCTCTGTAAATCAATCTGTTTATAACCTCTTGAGATTTTTCAGGGTCTAAAATCCAGTAGCTGATATGGCCTTTTTTATTCGGAGCACCCGGAAGCATTGCAATTTCGATTTTGTCCATATCAATATGTTTAGCCATTCCCGCATACTGCGATAGTTCGTAAATAGACATGTTTGTTTTTACGTACTTATTAGTTACCGAAATAATATCAGGTATTTTTGTAATAGTTTCAGGCTTTTGAAGTTCGTCCAATAAACCTCTCATAAACCACTGCTGACGACGAGTTCTGCCGATATCACCCAAAGCATCGTGTCTAAATCTCAAATATCCGACAGCTTCAGTCGGTGACAATCTGTGTACACCTTTTGACAAGTTGATGTGAAGTTTGCCGGCATAATCATCGTAGTGCATAGGTTTTTCGACATAGACATCCACCCCGCCAAGAGCCTCAACAATAGCCTTAACCGCATCATCGTGAACCATAATATATCTGTCAACTTTAACACCTAAAGTCTGTTCAACTGTTTTAATCGTCATACCGACACCACCGATAGCATGGGCAGCATTAATCTTTTGAATACCATGACCTTCCGGAAGATAAACCTTACTGTCTCTCGGAACAGAAACCGCATTCACAGATTTTGTTTTCGGGTCAATATTAACGAGAATAATCGTGTCGGTTCTGGTCCCCGACCACAAGTCATTCGGGTTGTCACTCGCATCAACACCCAAAAGTAAAATATTTTGTCTTCTCGGACCAAACGGCCAGTTGAATTCGGCATGCTGTTTATTCGCATTACCCTGTGTAACTTTTAGAACAAATTTTGTAATTACCGAATCTTGACCGAACAAGTCAACTACAAAATCGCTATTTCCTGACAAAAGTAAAATTCCGCAAAACAAAAGCATAAACAAAACGAGCATTCCGACAAAAACTCTTACAAAGAGAGATTGCTCCTCTTCTCGTTTCTTCATCTTATTCAAATACGCCATTCTCTGTGCGTTGTCATCAGGTATTCTTTTTTTTGGAGTAATTTTCTTTTTATTATTATCAATCATAGCCCTATCCTAATTCTTCTTAGTCTTACTTATTTTATTTTAATATAAATTTTTTAAATTAAATACAGTAAATTATGTATTTTACAAATTCTACATAACCTTTACAAGGAAAATCGACACGAGCGAGAAATAAACCGCAAGTCCGATAACGTCAATAGTTGTTGCAATCACAGGCCCTGAGGCAACCGCAGGATCAACATTTAGTGATTTTAGAGCAAACGGCGTAAATGTACCGATAATTGTTGCCATAGTCATGTTAATAATCATGGCAATTCCGACAACAATACCGAGTTCAATGTTGTGCTGCCAGCCCCAAGTAACGAGAGTAACCAGAATTCCAAAAAATCCACCGATAAGCATTCCGATAAATGCCTCTCTTACAATATGGTGCACTGCAGAGCTCAATGTAACTTGCCCCGTAGACAAACCTCTTACCATAAGGGTAATGCTTTGTGTACCGATATTTCCGCCCAAACCTGCAAGCAACGGCATAAATATTGCAATTATCGGCAAAGCATTCAAGGTATGGTCAAAGTGGTTTGCAACATTTACCGCCACAAATTCACCCAACAATGTGATAAAAAGCCACGGAGTTCTTGCTCTCAAAGCATTTACAATACTACCTGAAAGGATTTCGTCCTCATCAACCATTTCCGTCGAAATACCGGATGACTGGTAAATTTCTTCCGTAGTTTCTTCTTCAAACAAGTCATGGACGTCATCCCACGTAATCATCCCCTTCAATCTGTTGTACAAATCAACGACAGGGAGAGCGTTGTACTGGTATTTCATAAATTCATCAATAATATAATCGCTGTAATCGTCAACATGAAGTCTTACGATATCAGAAATCATAATATCTTCCACCTTTTGATTAATCGGCGAAGTCAAGAGCTTACGCAAGGAAACAACACCCAAGAGGTGATTTTGCTTATCCGTAACATAAACATAGTAAAGCTCCATGTTATCTTGTTCTGCTTTAATTCTAATGTGGTTCAAGACATCCTGAACACTCATATCAGAAGTTACAGTCAGAACTACAGGGTTCATAATACCACCTGCGGTGTCTTCGTTGTAGGTCAAAAGTTCTCTAACCTCTTCTGAAAACTTGTGTGGTAATCTGTCCAAATAAGTTTCGCTTTCGTCCTCCTCCATATCTCCAAGGACATCGGCAGCGGCGTCGTGCGGCAATCTTGTCAAAATTTTTGAGGCCATTTCTTCATCAATGTCGCTCAAAAGTTCCACCTGAATTTGCGGAGGAAGATATTCCATCAAATCCGCAGCTTTTTCGACATCAAGAAGCTTAAAACATTTCAACCGTTCTTCGGATTTTAACTCTTGAAAAATATCCGCAAGGTCAGCCACGTGATAGCCGTTAAGCTCTTCTCGGAGCTGTTCTTGACTATCATCTTCGTCTTCCATAATTTCTCTTAAACGTTCAATAATGTTTTCAAGATTAATCATATTCTTATTATATAACAAACATGATTATGTTCATGATATTATTTCAATATAGGAGAATTGAAGAATGATTAAAGATTACTTTTTAAACGAAATTGAAACCGCTATTAAAAAAGCAATTAAAGATAATAAATTAGGTGAAATGAAGGAATACACGAGAGGTTCACTTTCTACAGAACGTCCAAAAAACGCAGATTTCGGCGATTTTGCAATTAACGTTTCCTCACTTGCAAGATTTGCGAGAATCGCACCTCCTCTTATTGCAAAAAACATTCTTGAATATGTTGAAAAAGATAACAACGAATATTCTGTTGTTGCAGGGTTTATTAATTTCAAAGCTGGCAAAACACTCTTAAGCAATGCTATTGAAGAAATTTTCAAAAAAGATACTAACTACGGCAAACCTGAGAATGTCAAAACTGAAAAGATTTTACTTGAATACATTTCCGCAAACCCGACAGGGCCGTTCCACATCGGACACGGCAGATGGGCAGCAATGGGTTCGGTTTTGGCAAATCTTTTAAAATTCTACGGACACGAAGTTTATCAAGAATTTTATATAAACGACGCAGGCTCACAAATTCAAAAACTCGGACGCTCTCTGGCAATCAGAGTAAGACAAGAACTCGGCGAAGATATTGATTTTCCTACTGACGAAATCGAAAGGAAAAATTTCTATCCTGGGGATTATTTAATTCCCGTAGCAAAGGAATTTATCAAAAAATATCCGAATGAAAAGACTTTCGAACCGCTTAGCGATACAACATTAAAACTTCTTTGCGACTTTGCAAAAGATTATGAAGAAAAAGTTCAGCGTGATTTATTAGATAATTTCAGAGTACATTTTGACAACTTCTACTCAGAACTTTCGCTCCACAAATCAGGCAAAGTTGAAGAATGCGTTCAGAAACTCCGCGATAGCGGCAAAATTTACGAAAAAGAAGGTGCCGAATGGTTCAAATCTTCCGAATACGGCGACGATCAAGACAGAGTAATAAAAAAAGCTGACGGTTCAAATACGTATTTGACCGCAGATATCGCTTACCACATCGATAAATTGGAAAGAGGATTTGACAGACTTATCAACATTTGGGGAGCTGATCACCACGGCTATGTTGCAAGGGTTAAAGCATCTATTGAAGCACTAGGATATGACCCGAACAAGTTGGAAGTTTTACTCGGACAGTTGGTTAACCTTGTAATAAACGGGAACGAAGTCAGAATGGGCAAACGTAAAAACATGGTAACTTTAGAAGATTTGATAGACGAAGTCGGAGTAGATGCTACACGTTTTTGGATGTCAATGAGAAACATTGATACAACCCTTGATTTTGATATTGAACTTGCCAAAACAAACAGCGACGAAAACCCTGTATTCTATGTTCAATACGCACACGCCAGAGCATGCTCTATATTGAGAAATGCAGTTGAAGAAAAACTTAATACAGAAACAGGTGAAAAAACACCTGCTCCAATGACAAAGGCGGAATTAGACGAACTTATTAACAATTATAAGGCAGAAACAATTCTTCCGACACTTGATACTGCGAAAAAACTTATCTTAAAACTGGAAGAATACAAATCTATGATTAAGACTTCGGCAGAAACAAGACAGGTTTATACAATTTGCAGATATGTTCAGGAATTGGCATCCGAATTCCACTCATTCTACAACTCAAACAGAGTAATTTCGGATGACAAAGAAATGATGAGAGCAAGATTAGCATTAGTAATCGGAGTTAAAAAAGTATTACGAAATGCACTAAACATCCTAGCAGTCAACGCACCGGAAAAGATGTAAAAAGCTTAATAATAAGCAACACTCAAAAAGAGCCGAAGTCGGCTCTTTTTTGGGTATTAAACAATTTTAAAATTAACCTAAACCGGAAATTGTAAAATCTTTTCCTAAAATTTCTCTTGCGTCTTTAATTAAATCTTCCGGATTTTCCCCTAACCCTTCTGCAATTTTCCACAAACTTGAGATTTTAATATCACTCACTAACCCCTTTTCGATTAATCGCCAAGTGTCTTTATGAATAGAACATTCTGCTGAAATTTTATATATCGTTTTCTTTTGTTCTAATCTGTATTTTCGGATTATTTCACCAAGGACTTTAACTAATTTGATGGTATCACTTTTACAATTATCTTGCATACTAAAATTTTAGTGCTAAACTTATTTTAATAGACGATTACATTCGTCTATTAAGTAAAGAGGTTTTCGGGTTTATGAAAATAATAATAAAAAAAATATTTATACTGTTTCTTTGCCTATATAGTGCTTTTTTCTTTGTCGGAAGTACGTTAGCACCAATTCTCGCACATTATAAACAATATGATTTATCTGCGACATTAACTTCTTTATATATATATTCATGTCACCAACAACCCGACCGAACATTTTGGATTTTAGGATACCCAGCTGCATTATGTTGCAGATGTTTAGGATTTTATATTGGAGTTTGCATTTCAGGTATCTTTGAATTGTTCGACAAATTAAAAATCAATTTTAAAACTTTTATATTCTTATTTTCAATTTCCATTATTGATATTTTTATAAATTACGGACTAAAAGAAAGGCATAACACCGGAAATTTAACCCGATTTATTATTGGATTAATAATGGGATTATTATTTATCGTAGTAGTAAGCCAT
>ONYB01000015.1 GCA_900321895.1 uncultured Brachyspira sp. | reverse complement strand
GGGAAAATTATGTACATAAAACAACTCGAAATCGATAACTTTAAATCATTTGCCAACCGTTCGGAAATTCCGCTTTTGAAGGGATTTACGACAGTATCCGGGCCAAACGGTTCCGGCAAAAGTAATATAATTGATAGTGTATTGTTTGCACTCGGGCTTGCTAATGCAAGTGAATTACGTGCTGAAAATTTGTCGCACTTTATCTCTACTTATACAAAAAGAAACGAAGCTTTTGTTAAGGTGACTTTCGGCGATATGGAAGGCGGAGAAGACCTTAGCATAGCAAGACGTATTAGAAAATCTACCCAAGGTTATGCGAGTACGTATTATGTAAATGACAGTGTTACCACTCTTACAAATGTCCATGCCATTCTCGAAAAATACAACGTAACCCCAAACAGTTACAACGTAATGATGCAGGGCGATGTTCAAGGAATTACAAATTGTACCCCCAAAAATCGTCGTAAAATTATTGATGAAATTGCCGGTATTGCTGATTTTGACCGCCGTATAGATCAGGCAACAAACGAATTAACGGATGTTGAACAAAGAGTTGAACGCTCTTCCGTAATTTTGGGCGAAATTGAAAACATGCTCGAACAACTGAAAGAAGAACGGGAAGTCGCAATTAAATATCAAAAATTACGTGACGAAAAAAATAGCTTGGAAAGTCAAATTACAAAAGTAAGATTTTTCGATATTAAACGAAACCTTGAAAAGGCACATGAGAATATTCTTGAATTTACCAAAAAGAAAAAACAAGAAGAACTTAAAAACAAAGATTTAGAAGAAAGATTAACTCTCGTAAAATCAAAATATACAGAGATTTCACAACTGGTTAAAGAAAAAGGAGAAGCTCAACAACTTGAATTAAAAAAACAAGAAGAAGCCCTTAAAGGTGAGATTGACCGTAAAACAAATGCCTTGAATTTTGCGGACAAGCAGATTTTAGAAAACAAAAAGACTGCTGAAAATGCAAGAAACGGCATTGAAAATTTCAAACACAAAATTGAAGATATCAAGTTAAACATAACTCTTAAAATTGAAAATATTCAAAAGATTGAAGCTGAAATTACACAAAAGAAAGCTGAACTTAAAAAAATTCTTGAAGATATGACCGGTTTAAGTTCAACGGCAGAGCAACATATTGAAAAAAGAAACCTTTTAAGAAAAGAACTTGAAGATCTTCAAGACAAAGAAACGGCTCTCTTAAAAGAAAAGCTTCCGCTGGAAAATGAATTGAAAAATATTCAGCAGGCTTTAGCTGATGCAAAAGATAAAGTGACAGAATTAGAAGAATTAAAAGCAAATTTTTCTTCGAATTATGACTTAAAAAAACAACTTGTAACAGAGCTTGAAAAAGAAATGCGGGATTTTAAACAAATTCAGCAAAATACAATGCACGAGCTTGATACAACAAACAACGAAATCAACGATTTGAACTACAACATCCGTATGGCATATAACAAGTTGTCAGGGTTGCAGGCTAAAAAGCAGTACGCAAATCAAAGCATGGGTAATGCTATTGATACTGTAATGAACGCAAAACTTCGTGGGGTTCACGCACCACTTGTAAAACTGGGAACAGTTGATAAAGAGTATTCAACGGCTATGGAAATCGCATTTGGCGGCAGAATGTCACATATCGTTGTTGATGATGAACATGTCGCATCTGTAGCAATCGAGCTTTTGAAATCTTCGGGTGGTGGCAGAACAACATTTATTCCGCTTAACAAAGTTCAAAAAGCTCCGACAAGATTGTCTTTACCAAAAGATCGCGGAGTAATTGATTTTGCCATAAATTTGGTTGATTTTGATGATGAATATTTAAATGCATTTTACTACGCGGTAGGAGATACTATCGTTGTTGAGGATATGGAATGTGCAAAAAAATTAATCGGCAGATACAGAATGGTAACATTAGCCGGTGAACTTTTTGAAAAATCCGGAGCAATTACAGGCGGTTCAATGAGAAGAAGCGGTTTGAGTTTCTCTCAAAATGATGATGCCCAACTTGAAGAATTTAAAGAAAAAGTTAAAGGGTTGGAAGAAAAATTAGCGTCTTTAGAAAGCAAAAAATCTTCACTGGAATCTAAACTTCAATCTATCAGACAAAATTATTCAGATTCAATGAGTGAGTATTCTAAAGCAAAAGTTGAACTTGACAATATGAATACCAGCTATGCAAACAGCGAAAATCTTTTGAAAGAAAAATCCGCATTCATTACCGAAAATGAACCGAAAATTCAAGATTTCAACAAGAAACTGGACAAATTGGAAGAGAATAATGTTGAAATTTACGACAAAATATTAACAACAAAGTCTGAAATTGAAGAGATTGAAAAATTAATTAATGACAAAGATTTGAAAGATCTTAAAGAAAAAACAGAAGGTGTTGAAAGCGAAATTAAACGTCTTGAATCCCATTTGATGTCTACTCAAAACGAAAAAAATGAACTCGAACGTCAAATTGATTTCAACAAAAGCCTTATCACAACTAAAGAAGAAGAAATTCAAGAAAAAGAAAAAAACAATGTAAAACTTGAAGAAGACAAAACTGTTTTCCAAAAAGATATCAAAATCTTAAATGAAAAAATTGAAGTTTTGAAAGATGAAATTTCAAAAATAGAAGAAAAACTTGGCGAATTATTAAAACAACGAGATGAAATCAATTCAGAACTTATTGAAATGGAAAAGCAAAAACACATCCGAACGGCTGACATTGATAGAATTGCAGAGCAAATTGAATCTTTCAGAGCTCGCAGGCGCGAACTTGAACCTCAACTTGAAACCGCGAAAAAAGAACTTGAAGATACCGGAGCGGAAATCGACAAGCTTGAACCCGTTGAAATTTCGATTGAGGAAATCACTTCAAAAATTCAGCGTTTAGATAAAAAAATGCAAGAACTCGGCGACGTAAATATGCGAGCATTAACGACTTACGATGAAAAACTTGCACGACAAACTGAAATAAAAGAACAAATTGACGTTTTGACAAAAGAACGTAAGGAAATTCTTGACAGAATGCACGGTTACGAACAGTTGAAAAAAGAAACGTTTATGAAAACCTACAACAACATAAACGAAAACTTCAAGAGTGTTTTCCATCAACTTTCAGAGGGTGAAGGGGAATTAAAGCTTGAATTTCCTGACGATCCTCTCAATGGCGGGCTTACGATTGAAGCTCAACCGAGAGATAAAAAACTTCAAAGACTGGAAAGTATGTCAGGAGGGGAAAAAGCTCTCACCGCATTGGCTTTCGTCTTTGCAATCCAAAGATATATGCCATCACCGTTCTATGCTTTTGACGAAGTTGACGCTAGCTTGGACACAATGAATGTTGAACGTATCGCCCAAATGGTGCAGAATCAATCAAAAGATACGCAATTTATAGTAGTTAGTCACAGAAAACCTATGATAGAATCAGCAAATAGGACAATCGGTGTAACCCAAAAAGAAAAAGGTATCACAAGAGTAACAGGAGTTAAATTGAGAGATTAATGGAAGCTTTAGCAGAAGATTTTAAAGACACCAATTTAAATTTACCTGAAATTGAGCGAAATATCGACAATGAAGGTATCGGATTTCTTGTTGATATGGCTAAATCCGGTAAAATTGATCCGTGGAACATTAATATCGTAGATATTACGGACAAATATCTCGCACACCTTTGTGAAATGAAATCTCAAAATTTGCGACTTACGGGCAGAGCATTTCTTTTTGCGTCAGTTCTTTTGAATATGAAATCAAAAGTTCTTGATGGTGTAGACATTTTACAATTTCAAGATCTTCCCGAAAACGACTTCACTTTCGATGAGGATGGTTTTATAGTAGAATATCCGGAAGAAGATTATGTTCCTACCGCTAATGCCCAAACCATTGATGATGTGTTGCAAAGACGTACCAGCGTGAGATTAAATCGCAACAGAGTCGTTACTTTGCGAGATTTGATCAGGCAGTTGGAATTTTATGAAAAATTAGAGAAAAAGCAATCTCTAAAGCAAGCACACGAACGAGCTAAAAACAGAGTGCGTTCTTATGCCAAATTCACCCCTGATGATATTATTAATTTGGCTCACGAAGAATATATCGAAGATTGCGTTTTGAGATTAAAAGAAAACTTATCACAAATTTTTGAAAAAGAAGAAAAAATAGAACTCAACGAGCTTACACTTTTAGGAATGGATAAAATCAGTGCATATATAGCTTTGCTGTTTTTGTCTGCGGAAAGTGATTATGAACTTGTACAAGAAGAGTTTTATTCAGACTTATATGTAGTCAGAGGTGAACATGGAACAGTTGAAAGCTAGGATAGAGGCTGTTTTATTCACAACGGCACAGGCTCTTTCCATAAAAGAAATTGCAGATATATTGAATGAAGAAGACGTTGATAAAGTAGAGGAAGCCATGCTTGAATTGATTATGGACTATGCCTCAAGAGAAGGTGCTCTTGAAATTGACGACGAAAACGGTTATATTTTGCAGGTAAAGGAAGAACACATGGACATTGTTGAAAAACTCTGCCCTGTAGAATTAAAACCTGCCGTTTTAAGAACCCTGTCCGTAATTGCTCTAAAAGAACCTATCAGGCAGAGTGATTTGAAGGAATTACGAGGGTCTACGGCCTATGAGCATGTTCAAGAACTTTTGGGAAAAGGGCTTATCAGCCGAACTCGTGATAAAAACGGCAGAAGTTATAATTTGAGAACAACTCCAAAATTTGCAGAATACTTCAAGCTCAAAGGTGACACTCGTTCTCTCGCAAAACTTTTGGAAATTGATAAAGGGATTAAAGAAAAAGAAAATGAAACCGGAAACTAAGCATATTTCGATTTTAATAATTTTTGGAATATTCTTTGTTACAATGGTAAAATGTCTGCCTATGCTGTATTTTACCATTGGTAAATCTGCGTTTAATTCAAAACAATACGCAAAAGCAAACACTTATTTCTTGTTTGCAAAAAATTTAAACCCGACAAATCACGATTACCGCTATCAATATGCACTGTCACTTTCAAAACTTACTCCGACAATGAATATTCAAAAAGAGGTTTTCGCACTGTCAGAGGACAAAAACAAAGACAGGGCCGTGATTGTGGCTCAACAAATTGTTGCGGGTTGGGCTGCCAAAATTTTTGAAAACTACGGTAGCAATTATATCGACAGAGTTGCTTACGATAACAATGTCGTGCGTTGGAATCCGGACACATTTCCGCTTCAAGTTGCTATAGAATATCCGCAAGGGGACGGCATTCCGGAGTATTACAAAAATGAAATTTCACGTGCATTTTTACTGTGGGAAAGCTCGACGGGATTTTTGAAATTTGAACTCTCTGACAATCTTAAAAATGCAGATATTATTGTAAAATTTCTGCCACTACCTGAAAACAACTGCGATACCTCGGGTTGCAAATACGTAGTTGCTTACACCGAACCGCTTATCAGAAACCACAAACTGAAAAATATGACGATTACACTGTATGACAAAGATGCTTTCGGAAATTATTTTTCGGATAAAGAGCTTTACAATACGATTTTGCACGAAATCGGTCACGCACTCGGAATTATGGGGCATAGTTTCAGCACGGAAGATTTGATGTATATGGCATCGTCCGCCGAAACTCAACAATCGATTTACGCAAAATACAGGAGCAGTTTTCAATACCTTTCAGCAAAAGATTTGAACACGATCAGACTTTTGTATAATATTACACCGACGGTTACGAACACGCCTATCAGCAAGCTTAAAACCGAAGGTTTGATTTATTCGCCGATAATTCTCGGCAGTGAAGAAACAGTCAGCAAGAAGAAAATTAAAGAGGCTCAAGAGTACATAAAAATTGCACCAAATATGCCAAACGGCTACATTGATCTTGCGGCAGCCTACGGAACACTTGGGGATGTAAAAAAAGCCGGCGAATGCCTTCAAAAAGCCTTTAATCTTGCTCAAACTCCAAATGACAAATACATCGTCTACTACAATTTTGCGGTTATTTATTTGAACAATAATTTGCCCAAAGAGGCATTGCCATACGCTTATGAGGCACAGAAAATCCAAAATTCGGACGAGGTTATGGATTTGATTAGCAACATTCAGCACGCAATTTCGACAAAGCGAGCACCTTTTAAAGATTTTATAAAAAAGAATTAGCAAAAAAAATTTTTAGAGGTTTTATATAATCAAAAAAGGGGCGAATTATGCAAACAAGTAAAGTTTCTTTTAATGGAGTAACACCATATAGAGTTTTTATTAACGGACAACAATCCGCAGACATAAAGAACATACAAAAAGCAGAGCGAGCTCTGGTAAAAGTCTTGGCGGGACCAACGCAGAAAACGGCTGAACACAGAAATCTTTCGGCTGTTTTTGCAAAAGGTGATAAGGATTATTCTTTTGAACGGGCCTTAAACGGATATATACAATATAAAGGGGAAACACCTTCTGATTATTTTAGAGCCTTGAATGATAGAGAGGGTCAATTTATAATAACCGGAAAATTTGCACAAAGACTTAAAGAATTTGGCAAAAAACTTGGTTTGGTAAAACAAATGCAAAATCAATATAATATTCAAAACAGTTACGAACTTAATGCAGCAAAAAATAATTATGGAAAATTGGTTCATTCTTGCCTAAATTCAGCAAATGAAAGAACAAAAATTAACGGCAGACCCGTAATTTTGAACATTTATACTGAAAGTAGCGGAACGTACGGAAAAAAAGATTTTAAATTAAAGCTGAAAGACATCAACTGGAGCTTTATAAATTAACCTTGCTAACACGGTAACATTATCTTCACAATGTGTACAAATCGGATTTTGTTTACGTTATATTTTATAAGTTGGCACAAAATATGAGGAATTGAGTAAGATGTATAACGTTGCTATTATTGGAGCAGGTCCTGCAGGAATTTTCGCAGCTTTGGAAATCACAAAACTAAAACCTGATTGGAAGGTTGTTTTAGTGGAGAAAGGGCAAAAGATTGAAAAGAGAGTTTGCCTTTTGAGAGAAGGTTACGAAAAATGTCCTAATTGTAAAAAGTGCGGATTACTTTGCGGATGGGGCGGAGCCGGAGCTTTTTCTGACGGAAAATTAACACTTACTCCTGATGTTGGCGGACACCTTGTTGATTACATGCAAAGAGAAAAAGTTGAGGAATTAATCGACTATGCCGACCAACTTTACCTAGATTTTGGTGCAACAAAAGAGGTTTTCGGAACTGATATGAAAGTGTTTAGAGAATTGGAAAGACAAGCCGTGCTTGCAGAACTAAAACTTGTTCATTCTCCTGTCAGACACTTGGGAACAGAAAGAAGCCTTGATGTATTGAAAAATATGCAAGATTTCTTGTCTGAAAAAATTACGATTTTGAATAATGTTTCAGCTAAAAGTTTAATAGTCGAATGCGAACAGGTAAAAGGAATAGAACTTGATAACGGTGAAACAATTCGAGCTGAATACACAATTATCGCTCCGGGAAGAGAAGGTGCGGATTGGCTTACAAAAGAATTCGCCAAAAATAAAATCGGTATGGTAAACAATGCTGTTGATGTCGGAGTCAGAGTTGAACTTCCTGCCCCTGTATTTGAACCGTTGACAGATAAATTATACGAATCAAAATTGATCTACAATTCACCGACTTTCGGGGATGAGGTCAGAACCTTCTGTATGAACCCGAATGGCGAAGTCGTTCAAGAAAATTACAACGGTATCGCAACAGTAAACGGTCACAGCTACGCAGAAAAGACCACAAACAACACAAACTTTGCACTTTTGGTAAGTGAAAAATTCACAGAACCGTTCAAAGAACCAATCCAATACGGTCAGCACATAGCAAGCCTTGCAAATATGCTCGGAGGCGGGATTTTGGTTCAAAGGTTCGGTGACTTGCTTGACGGCAGACGTTCTACTCCTGAAAGAATTAAATCAAGCGTGCTCACTCCGACCTTGACTTGTGCGACCCCTGGAGATTTGAGTTTGGTTATTCCTTACAGACAAATGACAAGCATTATTGAAATGCTTTATGCACTTGATAAGGTTTGCCCTGGAACAGCTTCAAGATACACCCTTTTATACGGTATTGAGGTTAAATTCTATTCAGCAAGAGTAAAATTGACAAATGAACTCGAAACCGAAGGAGTTAAGAACCTGTTTACAATCGGTGACGGTGCAGGTGTAACAAGAGGTTTAATCCAAGCCTCCGCATCCGGAGTCCACGTTGCCCGAGTAATTTGTGGGAGATAGTAGAGCACACGTCATCCTGAGGAGCAAAGCGACGTGAGGATCGCATAATCGTGATAGGTGACGGTGATGCGATTCTTACGGCACTACGTGCCTCAGAATGACATGTGGTTTTACTCTTCTTTCTCTTTCTTTCACGAATTGTAACATTTCCTTAACATATCACATAAATCTTTAAAGTTTTCAGCAAAATGTGCCGATAGATATAGTGAAGAATATGTTACGATAAGAAAATTGAAAGGAAAAAGTCGGCAACTATGGGAATGGCAGCATCACAAGCTAGATTGTTATCAATCACATCTCGTATGTCTGATAATGAGTTGAGATCTCAGCTTATTAACAATGCGAAGATGCGTTTGACCACTGACAGTTCAAAAGCCAGTGAAAAATATCTTGCTGCTTTGAACGAAGCTCAAATGATGTTCTCTAACTACGATACAGCAGGCAATTCTCAATACCAACAATTAACTTTCAGCAACTTGACTTCTTACAGTGCTTATAACAACCAATACGGTCTTGTTAACAAGAGTGGTCAACTTTTGATTTCTGAAAATGATGCTTCTAAATACACAGAAGCTCTTGATAAAGCTAAGGCAGATCCTGATGTTGACGTTAACGACCCTGATTCTGTAAATTCTAAAGCACTTGAAGAATTCTTGAAATCTTATGGTCTTGAAAAAACTACAACTTATTTTGATAATTCTGAAATTACCTCTATTGACCCAAATATCAAAAAAATCTATGAAGGTGATATGGAATTTGAATATGGCGTTGATGCAAACGGTATGCCAAAGGCAGACCGTATAAGCGGTATTCATTATGGTTATGACGAATCTCTCAAAACAAAAGATTATGGTATTTACAAATCTTTGTTAGATGATTACTCTTCTGCAAAACAAAACTGGAAAGCAGTTTCTAAACAAGCTGAACAAGCTTACGTCAAGAACTTGTCATCTACAGGTGGCGACTATGAAAAAGTTTACCAAGATGCAATAGAATGGTCAAACTCGCTTGAGCCACAATATGATGAAAACGGCAACATTACAGGATATAAAGTGGGCGATAATGTCTATGATGTAGGAACTGAAGTTGACAAAGCTAAAGACTTCTTGGGCTATATGAAGCAGTTCTACACGAATGTTGGTAGCAAATGGCTTGATAAAGACGGTGTAAATAAACCTTTCCATGACACTATGGAGTGGTACTTTAGCTTGGAAAGTCTGATGAATTCCGGTAATCCAACTTACTCAAAACCAACCCAAGCGTACGTCCGTGACGGCTATACTCCTACACTGACAGCAGTATACAAAAAAGATGCCAACAATAATGACACCAACGAAATTGACTACTATGTCTATACAATTTCTACAGCGGATCAGGTTAATTACCCGACTTCTGATACGGTATATCCTGATCAAAAGTGGACTGATGCAGACGGAAATGAAATCACTGTTCCTGTAAAAGAAATTAAAGAACAAAAAATTTCAGAAGAAGAATTTGTTCAATCAATTGCTGATATGTACAGATTTTTCCAATCAGAAGTTCTTTCACAACTCAATCCTGAAGATCCTACCTTCAGAGCAATGTACGTACAACAAGCCGGTAAAAATAAAACCGGTGATGAAAAAACAACTGCTGAAAAACAAGCAGGCGAAAAATACGACAAAGCTCTAAAAAACTACAAAGAAGCTTCTGAAAAATTGTCCTTGTTCATCTTCGGTAAAGATGTTGGCTCTGCTAGCTATGACAAACTTGATGATATGGAATGGATTTTGTATGGTGATTATGTTGATTCGACAGATCCGTCAAAAGGCAGAACTAACAATCCTGCCGGTCCTACAACCGCTATCGACACATCAGAAGGTGGTATCACTTACGACTTGACTTTTAAAATTCCGAACAGTCTTGAAGATAAAGATTTGCCTTACAGAGCTAACTTCCAAGTTGTAAAAGACATCTATCTTTCTGAAAAAATGATTGAAAAATATGGTGCTCCAAAATATACTTGGATTGACAAAAACAACCCTGACGAAAACGCAGAAAAGAAAGCTGCATGGTACACCAACCTTTTCAACAGAATAAACGAAGGAGGCTACCAAGCTCTTGAAACAGGGCTTGCTCACAGTGCAGAATGGATTAAGTTCGCATTGGAAAGTGGTTTGGTTTCTATGGAACAAGTCGACGTAAAAAAACAATGGGTTTCTACAATGTATTCAAATTGCAGCAACATTACAGAATCTCAAGTTGACGTTGACATCACTGTTGCAGAGGCTGAATACAACAAAACAATGAACGAAATCGAAGCAAAAGACAAACGCTACGATATTGAGTTAAAAAACATCGACACAGAACACCAATCACTTCAAACAGAATACGAAACAATTAAATCAGTAATCGACAAAAACGTAGAACGTAACTTCAAAATGTTCCAAGCATAACGCCTAAACATATTTGAAGAATACATGCTCATCATTATTCAGACGCTGATATCCGTTCTTCAAATAAAAATTTTCTGTTTTAGATGCAGAAATGATTTCCAGCCTTTGTCCTTTATAAATTTCCTCGATAAATTTAAGCATTGCCATTCCGATATGCTTAAAGGCAGGTTGAACTTTGTTCAAAAAATTCGGATTTGTTTGCAAATAGTCTAAATTTTTAATTGCTCCGAAAGTTGTACTGGTTTCAGCAATACCTAAGATATCTTCCGGCACGAGTTTTTCAAAATTATCTTTTTGCTTAGTAATAGCAAAAAACGACGGGCGATATTCCTCAAAATATCCATCAAAATCTTTGGCATCATAATAAATATCACCGGAATAGTTGCCATGTCCCCACAACTCGTGCAAATCTTTCAAGGATTGTAAATCTTTTTTACTCTTTGGCGACAGTTCAACACAACTAACCGTCTTCTGCAAATACTTCCCTGTCTCTGTAGACTTCAACACAGTTGCAGGTGATATAAATTTTGCGGTAAATGATATGTTATTCTGCATCTTACATGCCTCCGAACATACAAACCCTCTAAATAAAAATTTTTGCTTATTTTTAAGCATTAAGGCTAAGAATTTTAACAAATTTTAATCTTTTCGTACAATGTTTTTGCAATCAAAGAGGTTAGAATAATAAATGTAAATCCTCAACTCTTCTGATTGCTCAGTATTTGCCCTGTCAGTTTTAGGCAGGGCTTTTCTTATGCCCGAGCTGAGGCATAAAAAAGCCGCCACCTAAGTGACGGCTTTTTAAGTTTTTGTTTTACCGAACTATTGCTTCAAGAAAGATTCATAGTTTCTGGCAAGCAAATGTGATTTCACCTGATTTATCAAGTCCAGAGCAACACCAACCATGATGATTAAAGATGTTGCACCAATACCTTGCAAGGTTTTGATATTGGTAATGTAACTTGCAAACGACGGGACAAGTGCAATTATACCAAGCCCGATAGCACCGATAAATGTGGTTTTTGTAAGGATTTTATCAAGTGCTTCCGCAGTCGGTTTGCCCGGTTTAATCCCAGGAATTGAAGAACCGTATTTTTTGAGGTTCTTAGCAATATCTTTCGGCTGCATATTCGGCATAATCGATGCGTAGAAGAACGTCAACCCTACGATAAACAAGAAATACAAGATATAGTAAGGGATTCCGTCAGGGCTCATCCACTGAGTTAATGTTACGACAAAATTTTTAACAGCTTCGCTCTTAAAATTAGCTTGTCCGACCAAACTCAATACTGTCGACGGGAAAAGCAAAATTGCTACCGCAAAGATAATCGGCATAACACCGCCCGGATTAAGCTTAAACGGAATAAACGAATTCATACCGCCGTAAACCTTGTTTCCGACTTGTCTTTTCGGGTTAACAATAATAACTTTTCTAACAGCTTCCTGCATAATTACAATGAAAATCATTGCTGCAAAGAAGATTGCAAGTAACACAACAAGCCCCATCTGCATTGCAGTCGAATGAACCACCATTTGGTAAGTTCTTTGAGCGTAAACCGGAATCCCGGAAATAATACCGATAAAGATGATTAAAGAACCACCATTTCCGATACCTTTCTCCGTAATCAATTCAGAAAGCCACATAACAAGCATTGCACCTGCCGTCAAAACGGCAACAGAGCTTATTACAAACATTCCGAACGGAATTCCCGGCATTACAGCTCCCGGAAGATGTTTCATGTAAACCATAAAAATTGTTGCCTGAAAAACTGACAAAATAACCGTAAAAATACGGGTATATTGCATCAGTTTACGTCTTCCTGCTTCGCCCTCTTCGGTTTGTAATTTTTCCAAAGAAGGGATTACTACAGATACGAGCTGAATGATAATTGATGCGGTGATAAAAGGTCCGATACCTAACGCAAAGATAGATACGTTACCCAACGCACCACCGGTGAACAGGTCTAAGAAACCGATAATATTGTTACCTTGAGCAATGTTTGAAAATACTTCGTTATTAATACCAAATATAGGCAACTGAGCACCTAATCTGAACAAAGCAATCATTGCAAAGGTGAACAAAATCTTCTGTTTCAAGCCTGATGCCTGCCACATTGACATTAAGTCCTCTGTTGAAGGCATTTTCATTCCCTGTGACATTATACTAACTCAACCTTTCCGCCTGCAGCTTCGATTTTAGCTTTAGCAGCAGGAGTTACATAATTTGCTTTAACATTTACGGCAGTTTTGATGTCGCCGTTACCCATAATTCTCAAACCTTCAGAAGATGGGTGAATTCTTTTAGCTTCTTTTAAAGATTCCAAAGATACTTCGCTCAATTTGTAAGCGTCAAGTCTTGAAACGTTAACTTCAGCATAGTTAATTTTGTTGATAACTTGGAAGCCTTTCAATTTCGGCAATCTTCTGTAAGCCGGCATCTGACCGCCTTCAAAACCTCTTTTAGAAGCACTTCCTGATCTTTGACCTTCACCGTTGTTACCACGGCAAGAAGTTTTACCTCTGCCTGAAGAACGACCTCTACCTACTCTTTTGGTTTTGTGAGTTGAACCTTCTGCAGGTCTTAAATCTTCTAATGATATATTATTTGTCATTTTATTAATCCTTCTTTCTTTATTGCTGTAACTAGTCTACGATTTGAACAAGGTGAGAAACTTTGTTTACCATGCCCAAAATTGTAGGTGAGTCATAGTGTTCAACAACTTGATCTTTTTTAGTAATACCAAGAGCTTTGATAACTTTTCTTTGAGTTTCGGTAGTACCGACCAAACCTCTTGTAAGTTTAATTTTAATTTGTTTATTTCCAGTTTTTGCCATTTTATTAATCCTTTTGTTAAAAGTTATATTCATTCCGAGAGATTTTGAAAGTCGAAAGCTGCTCGGACAGCTGTATTTATGAACTTTCTAAAATGTACTTCAAAAAGTACGGGCTAATCAATTAGCCGAGTTGACTAATTTAAGAATTCAGCCATTGACAAGCCGCGTCTTTTAGCAACTTCAGTAAACGGAGTTAATTTTTTCAAAGCGTCCAAAGTTGCGTTAGCAGCGTTAAGCGGAGATTTTGAACCTAAAGATTTTGACAAGATGTTGCCAATACCTGCGAGTTCAAGAACTGAACGAACAGCACCACCTGCGATAATACCGGTACCTTCAGAAGCAGGTCTTAACATAACTTCGCCGGCACCTGATCTACCAATAATCGGGTGAGGAATAGTCGTTTTGAAAATAGGAACAGTAATAAGATTTTTTCTACCGTCAGCAATAGCTTTTTGGATAGCGATGATAACTTCAGAAGCTTTAGCACAACCGACACCAACTTGACCTTTTTGGTTACCGACAATAACAATAGCTCTAAAGCTCAATTTTTTACCACCTTTAACAACCTTAGTAACACGGCTGATTTGAACAACTCTTTCAGTCCATTCGCTTTGAGGTTTTTCTTCAGTAGTTTCGATTTTTTGTTTTCTACCGCGACCGCGTCTGCCTCTGGCAGGTTTTTCGTCGTTAGTTGCTTCAGCAGGAGCAGCAGTTTCTTCAACTGTTTCAGTAGCTTCAGCTTTTAATTCTTCTTTGTTTTCTAAATCCATTGATTTTACCTTTCATTTAAAACTTTCATTCTGAGGCTTTTCAAAAGAGCCTTCGAGTAGATGCTCAGAATGAGGAATTCCTAAGACTCTTGTTTAAATTTTTGATATAAAATGAATACACCAAACATAACGCTGCGATTGCAACTATTTGAAAATGTATTCGATTAACTTTTCTGACAGGAAAATAATAACATAAAGATATTTTATTTGCAAGTATTGAACGGAAAAAGTGAAGGGTGAAGGGTCAAACAAAAAACAAAAAGCGGACAACATGAAAAATCATAATGCCCGCTTTTCCGTAAAAGACTTATCGCCCTAACGCCTTATCAATAAATACCGTATTCTTATAAATTTATTTAATATTTCTTAATATTTGTGCAAAATTAGGCAATTTATTTTCAACAAAATACTTTATATATACATAAGGAATATTTAGGATACTACTAAACCAATATTTTCTCATAGGAAACAAGGATACACACATTAGGGAGGTCATCTCATGGCAATCGGTGCTGAAGACTACATCGACCAACTTTTGGTCAAGAAATACGCAGAAGAAAAAGTTGACAATCACGACAACATGGAATCTATGGTCGATCCAAACAAAATGATGGGTGCAATGAATGATTATGCAGCCATGTATAAAAATATGATGATGTTAAAACAACGGCTTAATATCGCTTGTTATGCCGTCAATGCTAAAAACGCAAGATACGTTCGTTCTCCTCAGAACTACCAATAAAAAAGTTTTATAGATCTTTTTTCTGATATAATAAGGAAAAAGGAACTAAACTATGGGAAAAATCGTATTGGCATCGTCTTCTCCAAGAAGACAATTTATTCTAAAACAAAACAATTACGTATTTGAAATTATTCCGTCACCGTATGTGGAAGATCATTCGAGGACGGATTTTTCTTATGATTTTATAGAAAGTTTGGCGGAAAACAAAGCCCGTGCCGTTCTCCCTCTTATTCATGAACCTTGCAAAATTATCGGAGCTGACACGATTGTAGTATTAAACAAGAAAATCCTCGGAAAACCGCACACCAGAGAAAACGCAATTAAAATGCTCCAATCCCTCTCCGGTAAAACTCACACCGTCGTTACGGCTATCGCAGTCATCGACAGCGAATCTCAAATTTGTCGTAAAATTTCCACAACAAGCGACGTAGAATTTTTCCCGCTCACAACAGAACAAATCAAATACTACGTCGACAACTTCAAACCTTTTGACAAAGCCGGCTCCTACGGGATTCAAGAAATGCCAGAAGGCTACATCAAATCCTACTCCGGCAGCCTCGACAACATAATCGGAATTTGCCCGAATGCATTAAAAAAAGTTTTGTAAAAAATAACTTTATTTTCAGAAACTTTCAGACAATTTAATATATAATAATACTATTATGATAAGAAAAGAACAAAAACCCCATATCTGGCTCAGCGGAGCCCATTTCGTAAACGATATCTACACCGGCATGCTTAATCCCATTATGCCATTTATAGCCGCTAAACTCAGCATAAGCATGGCAATAGCAACAGTAGTTTTGAGCATGTCGCATATCTGTTCGTCACTTTTACAGCCGATTTTCGGATTTTTTGCAGACAATCTTCTGAAAAGAATATTTATTTTCTGGGGGCTATTATTTACTGCCATTTTTATATCATTCGCACCAATAACAAACACTCTTCCGCTTTTAATCCTGTTTGTTATCCTCGGAAGCTTAGGCTCAAGCCTTTTCCACCCGCAAGCCCTCGGGTTTATCGTAAGATTTTCCACTAATGATGCCGGCAAAAACATGGGTGCCTTCATCGCTATGGGAACTTTCGGCTACTCTCTCGGCCCCATCATTTCCGCCTTTATTACGCAATTTATTGGACTCCACGACATTCCATATCTAGCAGTTTTTGGAATCTGTTGGGCTTTGTTGATGTTTAAATTCGTACCTAAAATTTCTGACAAAATCGTCGAAAAAAATAATTCGGATTTTGCAAATACCTTTAAAGAAATTTTCTCTAACTTTAAACTTAAATTATTAATAACAATATCAATATTAAAATCGCTCATAACAACATCCACTTCAATCCTTTTACCGTTTCTGTGGAAAGATTTAGGCTACAAACCTTTTGCTATCGGTACCGCACTTTTTGCCTTCAGCTTTATGAGCGGAATTGGCTCGTTTATCAGTCGTGATATCGAAAAACGAGTAGGTGCAAAAAAAGTATTTTACTTCTCAATGATTTCAACACTACCGTTAATGTTAATTTTTGCAATGACTTACAAAACATGCCCAAGGTTGTCTTTTGTAATTTTTGCGATTATGGGCTTGTTTACGGCAATGGCAATGCCTGTCACTATGGT
>ONYB01000093.1 GCA_900321895.1 uncultured Brachyspira sp. | reverse complement strand
GTAACGTGGACGGAAGCGTAGAATTTGTGAGCGTATTCAACAACCTCTTTAATATCGTCAAGATTGTTGCTTGCCGTGTATCTTGCCCCAAAATCACTTGCACCGATATAAACGGCATCAGCACCGCAATTTATCGCCGCAATCGCTGTTTCTTTGTTTTTTGCCGGAGCAAGAAGTTCTACTTTTTTCATTTTCTATCTCTTCATTGTTTTGCTGATTTGCGAATGGATTTTGTTTGCACGACTCAAATATTCGGTAAGTTTCTCATAGTTCTTAATCGTTTCACCGTAAGGCGTTTTGATTTTTATCAAATCGTCAACATTTGAATTTATATCCTGCAAAGCCTCCAAAGAATCACTCAACTGTACAAGGGAGTTGATTTTTTTAGAAATTTTTGCAAGAAAATATCTCTGCACAAACCTTTTCATTTTGCCCCAAAAAGGAATTCTGTGAGCGGATTGTGTCGGATATTTTGCGTTCAAATCTCTTGTTGCAAACTGCCTTCTAAATTCTCGAAGTTCCCCTTCAATCCTTTGTTTTTTCGCATTGTGAGTGAAAAGTGCTTGTTGGTCGCCAGCATTTTTCGCAAGACTGATTTGTTTATTAAGCTCACTCAGTTGGTCTTCTCTATCTTTAATTTGGTATTCCAATTTGAGGTTTTGGGTCTGAAAATCAATTTCTTTCCCGCTTTCCAAAATATTTGTATCAAGTTCGTTAATTCTGTGCGGAACGGTCATAGGGGCAGATTGAGTTAAAGTCGCAACCTGATTATGGGTCAAAAACCAATGGTTTTCAGCCCCAGACATTTCGCTGAAAATATTTTTATGTTCTTTTTTTGAACTTTCCATACGTATACTCTAAAGTATAAACAAAACATTTTTTGACATCAAATTAAAATTTATTTACACGCTCAAGTCGAGCAAACTCCGCAAATCCTTGCGATCATGGGAAATCTCGTTCCACAATCTTGACTTTGGCAAAAAAATACTTAAATATTTCATGCAGATTTCATACAAAAGTATGAGTTCTAAAAAAAAGATTTCGGCTATAGTGTTAACGTAGAGTAATAATTTAAGCGGATAGTGAGGTATCAAAGACAAATGGGGTTGAATTTAAACAACATAACTCAACGACCATATATCAATAAGGACGGACATCTTGTTAAGCAAAAACGAGATGAAGACGCTTCCAATTCCGCTGCACAAGCCGAACGTGAAGAGCAAGCAGGTAACAACGGGGCAAAAAGCCGAGGTTTGAGCTATATTGAGCAGGAAGTTCACAAATATCAGGAAATCAAGCCTGAACAATGGCAACAAATGTATGCAAAAAGCCAAGCTCAAACACAAAATGTTGCTCCGAATTACGGCAATATTCAAGCCTACAACGCTCCAAAAACTCAAATGCAAACCCAACCGCAAGCCCAAACCTCTGCGGTATCTGACTTTGCTCAAACTCGCAATTCAAATATCAATATTGCTCAAATTTTAAAAGATTTTAATAACACCGCAGTTGCAATCGGTACACCTGACGATTTGAAACAAGAAGTTGACGGCTATTTGCAACTTATCCAAACTCAAGTTGAAAAAGATAATCCAAACGTCAAACTGATTAAATCAAACTTGAAAAATGCCTCAACAATTCTCGACAACTATATTTCACAGACTTTAAACAAAGACTCAAAAGTTGTCGAAAACTGGGTTGATGCACTGTTTTTGCAACAAATAGATTTTAAATACAACGAAAACGATATCAATCCGCAGTTTTTGGTAAAATTCCCTGAAAACTCTAACAAAGCAGAAAAAACTTCTCAAACAGAAGAAACAACAACTGCAACAGAGACGGAAGAAACACAAGAAACTGCCGAAACTGTTGCAAAAGAGGTAGAAAATGCGGTCCCAAAAACTACCGTAAAAGTTCCGCAGGACAAAGAGCTTAAATCTCTTTTCCTGCAATCGAAAAAATTAGCTTATGCAAACGAACCTAAGAAGGCAATCGAAACCTTCCAAAAGGCACTTGTCCGAGCGAATGAGGTCGGTGACAACGAAACAAAATCAAAAATTTACTACGAAGTCGGCAAAATCTATGACGACTACGACCACGCACCGCAAGCCTTGAAGAGCTATGATTTGTCAATCAAAAACACAACCGACAACAACATTAAAACAAAAGCTCACTACTCAATGGCACAAATTTATGATGACGGAAACCAAATAGAACCGGCACTTGACCACTATTTTGTATCTGTTTCCTTCGGTGGTGAAAGCGAAAACCTTGCTGCACAATCGACCTCGCTCACAAGAATTGGAAACATTTTCTCAGATATGTATGAGCAAAACGCTTTCGACTATTATGATGTCGCAAACGACTTGGTATCAAGCACGGATAACGCAAGAGTTAAGGGCTTTGTAGCGTCAAACACAGCAAGAGCATACGAAAGATTTGGCGAGCCTCAACAAGCACTGAAATCTTATTCGCAAGCCGTACAAAGCTACACAAAAGCAAATTCGCCGCAAAAAGCTGCTCAAAACTATCTTGGTGCTGCGGATATCATGATTGATTTTAACAGCAACCACAAGGCAACAGGACTTCTAAACAAAGCGAAAAAATTTGCAGAACAAGCAAATGACATAGAACTTCTCAACGAAATCAACTCAAGATTGGAAAAATTGACTGCGTAAGAGGTGGCAACAAGGCGTTAGTTGTTACAGCGTAATTATAAAGGGGTAAACATGGGTGATTATCACTAGTGCAGCCCCAGTCGTCCTATAAAATTTTTAAAATAAAACTGGAGACGAGGACTGTGCCGAGCGGAACAATCCGGTGAATTGTTTCGCGAGAGGTACGAACCCAATGCGTAGCATTTGGTGAAACGACCTGTCTCCATTTGTGCTTATTGTAACTTTCATATATTCAAAATTTTAAAATGGAGACGAGGGGAGTTGAACCCCTGTCCAAAATGGATAAAGACAAACTTCTACGAGTGTAGATTTTCATTTTCTCGGCTAAGTCGG
>ONYB01000013.1 GCA_900321895.1 uncultured Brachyspira sp. | reverse complement strand
TGGGCGGAGTTTTCTGATGGTGAAATTCCGTTTAATCATATTAAAATTAATGTAACTTATGAGGACAATGACGAAAGAAAATATTCGTTTGAAGGTTTTGGTTGTGATAATATTAAAATCATAGAGGAATTAAATAAGTGAAAATTTTAGCATTTGATACGTGTTTGGATAAAATGTATGTCGTATTAAAAGATGATGAACATCTTTTGGCGTCTGAAATTGTGGAAAATCAGGGAAGCAAATATCATTCTGCATTTTTGATTTCAACAATTCAGCGAGTATTGAGCGAAAATAATCTTAAACCGCAAGATTTGGATTTGATTGCAACGAACATAGGCCCTGGAAGTTTTACCGGAATTCGTGCATGTACGACGGTTGCGAGAGTGATGGCACAACAACTTTCTTGTAAAGTCGTCGGGGTTTCATCTTTGGAAATTTTGGCAAAATCTTTAGGTTGTGATAATCCGCTCGTGGCATTGGATGCAAGAAAAAATTCAGCGTATTTGTATGTAGATGGCGAAATTAAAGGTGCAATTCAGCTGGAAGAAGTTAAAAGTTTAATCGAAAGCGGTAAGTATAAAGTTTTGACGGATGATAAATTGCAACCGATTTTGGGTGGAGTTTCTTATCAGCAAGAAAAACTTCCGCTTGGTGAAATTTTGGCAGAACTCGCTCAACAAAAAGATACGGACGGAAATTGGCGAAAATTGAAACCGCTTTATATCCAACCGCCTCCAATGGGTTAAAAAGATTTTCCTTTACATTTCTTAAATAACTGGCAAAAATTTTTATTATGTACTTTAATATGGTATGAAAATTTTTGGTCTAAGTTTTCGGCAGAGCATGCCTATAAAAAATAATCAATCTGAACTGGCTCAAAATCCGCAGGGTTTTCTGAATTTGTCACAACCTGCCGATGAATTTTGTAAGTCCAAAAATGTTACACCGCCGAGTTTTACTGCAAAAATTAGGGAAGACCAGATTTCTCGAGATCCGTTGGTGAAACTTTATGAGGAAGGGCTTCCGTGTTTTTGTTGTGGCAGAAAAATGATTCCGCCTCGTGTGATTGAGGAGATGAGAACAAGTCATGTTTTTAGATGTACTGCTCCAGAGGCTATTGAAATTCTTTCTCAGTATGAAGACAAAATGCATACGAATGAGGAAAAAGTTTTCAATATATTGAAAAAAGAGGTTGAAAAAGATCCGTCAAAAAGTATAAAAGAACACCTGCTTGAGTTGAAAAAGACGCACGAACTTCCGCTTATTCAAAAGCAGGCGGGCATTTTTAAGCTGATTGATAAGTTTGCTGAAAAAATTAAACCCGAACTCCATCAGGAAATCCGTGATTATTTGTTGACATCTTTTGAAACGATTAAGAATAACGGTAACGAATTCAGCAGGGTAAGGTTTATTAAGCAGTTAGAAAAAATTCTTGAGAACTACCCTAATACCCAAAATAAAGAAAAATTGATTAGAATTGCGGGTAAATTGCCGACTGCATACGACGATGTGGATGCGTTTATCGTAAAATATTCAAAACCTCAATACAATTCAGAAAATATTGCACTCAGACTTTTGAGCTATTCAATGGCGACAGTTGACCACATTCATCCAAAGTCTAAAAATGGTGCAAATCACCTTTATAACTATGTTCCGGAATGCATGAGATGTAACAGTTTCAGATCTGACAAGCCGATGATTTATCAGTTGGAAGATTATCCTGAAATGTTTGTAAATTCGCAAAAGTTGTACGACAAACTAATCGGATTTGCGAATAAAGGTAAATTGAGCAAAAATTATATTGTAAATTTGTATAAGGGTATCAAACAGGAGTCCGAAGGCGTTTTGCAGCTTGATTATTCAAAACTTGAAATGTCGAAATCTTTGGAACGAGAACTCAAAAAGCCGTTTACATACCCCGTAAACCCTGACAGTAAGAATGCAATTTTAAATCCGGAACCGTTGCCTGAACCTGAGGCACTTTCTTTGTCGTTTAAAGACGAACAACCAAAAGCGAAGGGAAATGAGGAGCAAATTTTTGCGACCAAACCTGTTGAGATTAAACAGGCTCAACGTACAGAGTCTGAAATTATGAATATAAGTCCGTTGATTACGAAAAGACGTCGCAAACGTCAGGTTGGGGAAGAGCAGAGTCCACAGATAAAGAAGAGTGCAGAAACTCTAAGAGCTAAAAAGCCGAGAGTACAGCAAAAAGAAACCATAAAACGCAATAACCGTCACTAGGTAAATGTAACAAAAAATTAACAACACCGCAAAAACCATTAAAGTTTTGCCCACACTGAGCCGATAGCAATAATATAAGTAAAAGCGAAAGTGAAAGGCGAAGTAATGAGTGACGCAATAGGTGTAGTGGAGCAACAGATAGCGGCGTACAGACGTGCGAACCCATCGGCTAGAGCGTTGACGGACACACAGATATTGTCAATAATGACACAGAGCGGAGAGATAAAGAAGGCGGAGGATGCAGACAAGGGACTTGCCGTCGAACGAACAACTACGCCTGTCCAACCAACAGCAGTAACACCACAACAACAGAG
>ONYB01000057.1 GCA_900321895.1 uncultured Brachyspira sp. | reverse complement strand
ATCTATTCTACTGCAATTAATTTATGTTTACAAAATTTATAAAAATATTTTACATTTTCATGAACTTTCAATATAACTGTTCTACTACCATCAACACTGGGGTAAATATTAAAAGACCTTTCGAGGTCTTTTTTTGTGCGATATCGACCGCAGTTGTTTTTTATTAAAACAACCTCCATTTCGAACGATAATCAATCGTTCTCAACGGAGTCCTTGTTCGAATCGCATCCAGGGTAAACCTATTACAAAAATTCGGAAGAAAAGATGGTTGAGGTTTGTAAAATATACTAAATAAGTTAGAAAAGTTTTTATTTATATGAAAAATACGGGATTTTGGGACTTTCCCTCTCCTCCCACAAAAAACAAATTCCCTCCATTTACTTATTCCCATGTGTTGGAGGTTGGGGTATAATGGGGTTATGAATATTTTGAATGTTGAAAATCTTAATCTCGGGTTTGAGTGCGAAAATGGTTTTTTCTCCGCACTTTATAATGTTTCTTTTTCACTTGCAAAGAGTGAAATGCTGGCTCTCGTCGGTGAATCAGGTTGTGGCAAGTCGATTTCGGCGATGAGTATTCTTCAACTCCTCCCGAAAACCGCTCAAATTACCTCGGGTAAAATTACTTTCGATGACAAAAACATCCTTGAAATGTCGCCAACTGAGCTTCAACACTTGCGTGGTGCGAAAATTGCTCTAATCCCCCAAGACCCGATGACCTCTCTCAACCCGCTCTACACAGTCGGCGACCAGCTTTTAGAGGTTATTAAAATTCATCAAAATCTTAAAGGTAAAGCTGCTATCGAAAAAGCAGTCGAAGCCTTCAAATCCGTTCAAATTCCGAATCCTGAAGAACGACTAAGGGCTTATCCGCACGAATTTTCGGGCGGAATGAAGCAACGTGGGATTATTGCAATGGCTCTTGCCTGCAATGCCGAAATTCTTATTGCTGATGAGCCGACAACCGCTCTGGATGTGACTATTCAGGCTCAAATTATGGATATTCTTGAAAAAATCAAACAGGAACGTCAAACCGCTATTCTTCTGATTACGCACGATTTGGCGGTCGTAAAAGAGCATGCCGACAGGGTTGCAGTGATGTATTCGGGCAGAATTGTCGAAACCGCTCCCGCTAACGAGTTTTTCGCAAACCCGAAACATCCGTATTCTCTTGCCCTTCTGAATTCCCTCCCGTCCAATCGTGGCAAGGTTTTGGAAACTATTCAGGGGCAACCGCCGTCAATTCAACAAAAAATCGACGGGTGCAAATTCCACCCGAGATGTAAATTTTGCATGGAAATTTGTAAAAAAGTAGCTCCGACCTCTCAAAAAATCGGTGAAAACCATTTCGTAGCGTGCCATTTGGTGAATAAAAATTCTTAAAGAACTGCTTTAATTGCAAGTAAAATCAGGATTAATCCGCCTGAAATTTCGAGGATTTTCGACGGAAATTTTTTGAAAAAGTTGCCGAACCAAAAACCGCAAAGTGACATTACAAAAGACGCAATGCCGATGAAGATTGAAGGCACGAGGAAATGTGTTCCGCTAAAATGAAGGCTTGCACCTGCCACAAGGGCGTCTATGCTTGTGGCAATTCCCATTGAAATCAGGCATTTGAGCCCGATACAGCAGACTGTTGCCTCTTTTTCTTCAAAGGCTTCAATGATAAATTTTACTCCCAAGATGAAAAATATCCCGAAAACGAGCCAATCTGCGAAGGTCGATACGTAATCACTTATCAAATCCGCACAGGCGTAGCCGATTACAGGCATGAACCCCTGAAAAAGTCCCATTGTTAGGGCGAGTGAAAGCGAATTTTTCCCTCGTTTTTGTGTGAAAATTAAACCCTGCGAAAACGACAGTACGAGGCAATCTATGCCGAGTGCGATTGCAAGTAAAATTATGTCAAATATGCTCAACTTCAACCTCAAACAATCTCTTCCACGGGAAGAAATATTTTACCTCAAATTCAGTTTTTAAAACCTTTGCAACCTCTTTTTCAAAAGGTTTCATTTTTGTTGTAAGCTCGGTAGTGTCTGGTTTTGAGAGAGTTTGGCGAACATTTGCCTGATACGCCCAATCGTCCAAAAATCTGACAATTTCAAGTTTTTTGAATTCCTTATCGTTGTATTTTTTTGCCAAAAATTTTACTTTAGCACCGCAAATCAGACTGCCGAGAGAGTTTGCGGAGGTGTTCCACGCCGAGTATCCGTAAAAATTTTCGTCAAAACCTTTCTCAAAAAGTTTATTTACCAACGAATTATCTGCCCCGTTTGCAAACCGTACATCTGCAACCATATATGGCTTTTGCGGGATATTCCACACATCTGAAAACGGTTCTGTCGGGCGTTTCATAACGATTTCGCCCTGATGATTTTTGAAGTTGTTCACGTACAAAAGCATGTCAGCGTTTTGAAGTTCGGAAACCTCGCAACCCGCAAGCTCGATTTGTCCTGTGACGGATTTTTCAATCGAAACATCCTCATAATTTGAGATTAGATTTTTTTGAGAAGCTTCTGTAAAAATCGGAGCGATTTTGATTTTGCCTTGAATTGCTCTTGCCAAAAGGGTTAGCGGAATTTCGTCCGCACCTGTTTTTACAAATCCGCCCAAATTTTCAAGTTCTTGTGCCTCTCGTACATTGAACCCGAATTCTGCACAATCATCTTTTGAAAAGACGAGGGTGTCAAAAAGCCCTTCTTTCTGCCATTCCAAGTAGATTTTGTTAATCTCGAAATTACGTTTTCTCGTGTTGAGGTAGTCTGTCAAAATTTTTTGCGGAATGTCTGTTTGTGGCGGGTTTTCACCATTATTTTTGCAAAAATTAAAGGAATACTCAAAAATCTTTTTGCCCCACAAATTCCAATATTTTTTTTCTTCTTCGTTGATGTTATTGTTGGAAATTCGCATTATGCTTGAAAAAGCGTAGATTTTTGCATTTTTTTCTTTCAAAATTTCTTTTAATTTTTCGATTTTTTCTCGAATTTCTTCAAAACTGTCGGAGCATCTTCTTGATGAAATCAATCCTCCGTATGCTGCTGTGTCGAGCGAGATTACGAGTGCATCAAGTTTTGGCAAATTTTTCAACCATTCAAAAATTCCGTTGACGTCTGCGTATTTTGTCAAATCTCCGAGCAGGCTTCTGTCCGGCAAAAACAATTCAATGCTTTCGTCGATTTTTGCAATCTGTTCTGGGAGCGTGTAGCAAACTGGTCTGTTGTCTATCGGTAAAAATCCTATTTTCATAAATTAATTATATGCTAAAATTAGGCAGGTGCAAATTATGACGATTTCTAAAAATCCGCAAATAATTCATGACATGTTCAATCAAATTGCAGGCAAATACGACAACAACAACAATTTGATTTCACTTGGAATGCACAAATTTGTAAAATTTTTAAGTGTCAAAAATCTGGATATAGAGCCTAAAATGAGGGTTTTGGACGAGTGTACGGGAACTGGTGATTTTGCGAAATTTCTTCTGAAACTTTGTCCGGATTTGGAGGTCGTTGGGATTGATTTTTCCGAAAATATGTTGAAGATTGCGGAGAAAAAGGTTCCGCAAGTGAAATTTTTAAAAGTCGATTGCACAAAACTTCCCTTTGGGGATGAAACTTTTGATATAGCAACAATGGGTTTTGGGCTTAGAAATATTGAAGATTACGGCAGTGCAATTTCGGAAAGTTTTAGGGTTTTGAAAAGTGGCGGGCAGTTTTTGCATTTGGATTTCGGGCAAAAAAATTTGCCGTCAAAGGTTTTCGATTTTATTGTCCCGCCTCTAATCAAAGTTTTTTACGGCAAAAATTTGCCTTACGAATATCTTTTGGCGTCAAAGCGTGAATTTCCGACGCCCGAAAATTTAGTGAAAATCTTTACGGAGCACGGTTTTAAGCTGAAATGCAAAAAAAATTATTTGTTTGGTGTAATTTCAATGCAAATTTTCACAAAATGATTTTTTATCAGACAACACGGCTGATTTTTTCGCCTGCAAGAAAATCATTAATTGACTTAATGCTTGTTTTTAGGATGTAATCCACCGCATCTTGGGTTGCGTAGGCGATATGCGGGGTTATCAGGACATTGTCAAAATCAGCAAATTTGCGAACATAATACAACTCTTTTTCGCAGATGAGCGGCTCATCAGTTATGTTTTTGCATTTGTAGTTGCGGTCTACGCACTCCAAAACATCCAAAGCTGCACCGCCGAGGTGTTTGTTTTTGAGTTGTTTATAAAGTGCTGAAATGTCGATAATTTCGCCACGAGAGGTGTTTATAAAATATGCACCTTCCTTCATTTTTTCAAATTCTCTGTCCGAGAACATGTAGTAATTGTCGCCCGTGTACGGCAAGTGCAGGCTCACTATGTCAGATTTTTCCAAAAGTTCTTCAAGTGAAACATATTTAACTCCGATTTTTGCAAGTTCTCGTTTTTTGTTGATATCGCAGGCATAAACACCCATATTAAAGTATTTTGCCATTTTACACATCGCACCGCCGATTGAACCTGTTCCGACAATGCCTATTGAAAGTTTTGACAAATCTCTGCCGTAAGGGTTGTAGTCCCTTTTGCGAATATTTTTCATGTCCAAAATCGCAGGGAAAAAGTTTCTGATAAGTCCGATAACAAGTCCGAAAGTGTATTGTGCTACGGAGGTTTCGCCGTAATTTTCAACATTCACGACTGCGATGTTTTTATTTTTGGCGGCGGTCAGGTTAATGTGATCGTAACCTGTTGAGCGTGTAGCAATAATTCGCAGATTTTTGAACGCATTAATCACTTCGTCAGTGACCATCGAATCAATAAAAACACTTATTATAGTTGTGGTTTCCAAAATCTCATCAGGCAAAGTTTTAACGACTTCTGGCGTAAGGCTTTGCGTATAAAAACTTATCTCAAAATTATTAAAAGTGTGATTTTTAAAAAATTTATCTTCCACATAGCGATAATCAAAAAACAACATTTTTTGTGTCATGGCAATCTCCCTTTTTGTCATGATTATTGAAGAAACTAAGAAATAAAACCATTGAACAGTCAGGCAAAAGAAAAAGGGGTGTTCATTGGTGGGAAGGGGAACACTCCTTTTTGAAAGTTCAGAAAATAATTTATCCAATATTAAATTATGATTCTGTCTTTAATATATTTCTTGTCAAGCCGATGGTGAACCCGACCAACGCCCCCGGAACCATTAACCACGCTAGCGGTCTGTTCGATTTTACAACTTTTTCGTAGGCATTGACGTATTTGTGAGTAACGTCCTTGGCTCTTTCGTTGATGTTTTTCATCATAAATCTGAGCTGTGCATTGTCAGATTCTGAAAGTTTTGCATTTTCCAGAACCTTCTTCATCTGAAAAGCTTTTTCAAGTCCGCTCTTTTTCTCGTCTTGCGTAACATCAATCATTTTTACAAAGGTATCTTGTGCGAGAGTTTTGTTCGGAATATTGCGAATTTCGTCAAGATATTTTGCTTTTGTTTTGTTTGTGTGAGTTCTGATAAGTCGGACGGTTTCTTTGTATTCTTCGTCCATTTCCTCATTCGTTAGCGGAAGCACGTGTTTCGCAATCAAACCTGTCGCCGCACCTGCTGTCGTCGTCGCCAAAATCGTAGGAAATACCGGATGTTCTCTTTCTTGTATAGATTGCGTTTTCATAGTTAATAAACCCTTACTTAACTAATCTGCCTCGTGTTTTCCACACACACTCGCTCATCAAGGCTTGTTCTATTAAAAATAAGTCTTAATCGTAGCGTGTATAGGCGAATCTGCACTTAAATATTTTAGAATAATCCTTATATAATAAACTACCTAAAACTGAGTAATCAAATCCACAGGGAGTTTAACACATAATTACTTTTTTGTCAAGGCTTTAATGAAGTTTAGTAACAACATTATGATAACAAGTACAAAAATGTATACAAAGTAGTGTTTAATAGTGTTTTCACCCATTAATAAAGTTGCCAAGGCTCCGGCAATTATCGCAACAGATGTTAAAATCATAACGGTTTTCTTTTGAGAAAAACCGGCATGAAGCAATTTATGGTGAATATGTTCCGCATCCGCAACAAATGGAGATTGACCTTTGGAAACCCTTCTCAAGAAAGAATATGTAATATCCATAATTGGCACCGCAAGAACCACAAACGGCAACATAATTGCAAATGTTGCAGCTTTCATAACACCAGTAATAGAAATTGTTGCAAGCAAAAACCCCGAGAACAAAGCACCGCTATCGCCCATAAAGATTTTTGCGGGATTAAAATTATAAGTCAAAAATGCCAACATTGAACCGGCGAGAATAAAGCCTACAAGTGCAATAATCGGATTTGGAGGAGTCATCGCAACAGCAATAATCGCAAGAGTAATTGCGTTGACCGTTGTTACAGAACCCGCAAGCCCGTCCACACCGTCGATAAAATTTAGGGCATTACTAATCCCGACAATCCATAATATTGTAATCGGATATGACCAAAAACCTAAATCAATTCCGCCAAAAAATGGCACAGAATCAATTTGAACCCCTAACAAATATACAAGAGTTGCGATAGATATTTGAATAAACAACTTAAATTTTGCATCGAGATTATAAATATCATCCACTAATCCCAAAAGGAACATCAAAGAGCTGCCGAGAAGAATGCCCGAAAGCAAACTTCCATAAGGATAATAGCTCAAAAATACCAAACTTAAAAACGAAAGCATTGTGCTTGTCCAAATCGCAACACCACCAATTCTTGAAATCGGAGTTGTGTGAATTTTTCTGGCATTCGGGAGATCAACAAGTCCTTCTTTTTTTGAAAAATCAATAACCAGTGGTACTAAAAATACCCCAAGAATATATGCTATAATTGTTCCTATAATATGTGCATGTGTTAATTTTATAATCATCTTTTTTCTCTTTTACTAATCTTGATACAGCGGATATTTTTTACAAAGCTTAAGAGAACGTTCTCTCAAATTTTGAAGTCCTAATTCATTATCTGATGAAGATATCGCAGATGCAATAATTTTTGCAACTTCGACCATATCATCTTCCTTAAACCCTCTTGTTGTAACGGCAGGAGTTCCAAGTCGAATTCCGGAGGTTACAAACGGACTTTGAGGGTCATTCGGAACGGTATTTTTATTTGCGGTAATCCCGACTTTTTCTAAAACATTTGCCATATCCTTACCTGTTTTGCCTGTTCTTCTCAAATCAAGCGTCATAAGGTGGTTTTCGGTCATTCCGCCGACAATATCCATTCCTTCATCCATAAGCCCTTGAGCAAGAGCTTGAGCATTTTTTATGATTTGTTTTGCGTATTCCTTAAATTCAGGTTTTGAAGCTTCCAAAAGAGCAACCGCTTTTGCGGCGATGATATGTTCGAGAGGCCCGCCCTGCATTCCGGGGAAAACTGCCTTGTCGATTCCCGCAGCGTGTTCTTCCTTACACATAATAATACCACCACGAGGTCCTCTCAAAGATTTGTGAGTTGTTGTGGTTACAAAATCTGCGTAAGGTGCAGGTGACGGATGAAGTCCGGCAACAACAAGTCCAGCAATGTGTGCAATATCAGCCAAAAGATATGCACCGACTTCGTCTGCAATTTCTCTAAATTTTTTGAAATCGATAATTTTTGAATAATTGCTTGCTCCGCAAATAATCAATTTCGGATGATGTTCCAGTGCCATTTGACGAACGTTTTCGTAATCAATGTTGCCGTTTTCATCAATGCCGTACCCTTTAACATCAAAATACAAACCCGAAAAGTTTACGGGCGAACCGTGAGATAAGTGACCGCCGTTCGACAAGTCCATTCCGAGAACCTTGTCCCCCGGTTTGAGGCAATACATAAATACTGCCATATTAGCCTGAGCTCCGCTGTGCGGTTGAACATTGGCATGCTCCATACCAAAAAGTTCACATGCCCTTTTTTGTGCAATTTCTTCGATTACGTCAACATGTTCACAACCGTTATAAAATCTTTTGTGAGGTTTCCCTTCTGCATATTTGTTTGTCAAAACACTTCCCGCAGCCTCCATAACAGCTTGGGATGTAATATTTTCACTCGCAATAAGTTCAATAGTTTCTTGTTGTCTTTTAAGCTCGAGTTCAATTTGTTCTGCGACAAGTGCATCCACTTTTTTTAGATGTTCTAAATTCATATTTCACCTCACATTTCCCTTCAAAAATTATAGATTAAACATGACGGTGTGACAAATTATTTATATTTGTTAATTTATAAACTTTGGAATTTGGCAAAGAAAATCAAACTTTTTCATGCTACAATTTCTTTATGTTAGACAAATGTGCATACCAAGAGATATTTGAGGTTGTAAAATCCGATATAAAAAAGATCGAAAATCGTTTTTTGGAAATTCTTCCGAAAAGTTGTGAAATTTATTCGGATTTAGAAAAATTTTTAAAATTACCGTCAAAAAGAATTCGTTCGGTTTTGGCTTTGCTTTATTTGAGGGCAATAGGGGTTGAGGTTGACGAAAATCAACTCGAACTTCTTGTGATTGTTGAATTAATTCACAACGCCTCATTAATTCATGACGATGTTATTGACGAGGAAAAAATCAGACGATCACAAAAGAATATCAATTCAAAATTCGGGAACAAAATGGCAATAATTTCGGGCGATTATTTGTTGTCCGTGGTTATGGAAAAACTCACACGCCTCGGGAAACTTGAGCTTTTTGAAATCTTCTCAAAAACTATCAAAGAAATGTGTGAGGGTGAAATTCTGCAATATTCAAACCTATACAAAATTCCGACACTTGAGGATTACCTAAAAAAAACTTATCAAAAAACGGGTTCACTTTTTGAGGCTTGTGTGCTGGGTTGTGTAATGCTTTCAACTTCGCAAGAGGCAGAAAATGCGAAGGAATTTTCAAAGAATTTTGGGATAGCCTTTCAAATCAGAGATGATATTGAAAATATTTTGAAGGGCGGAAACGACATTAAAGAAGGGGTATACAATGCCCCGATTATTTTTTCGGGTAGTATTGATAATCCTGTTGCGGGTATTGAAAAAAGTAAGGTTTTGTTGAATAATTATCTTGATATTGCACAAAAATGCCTTTGCGGTATGGATGAGAGCGAATATAAATCAGCACTGAAAAAACTATTGGAGCTATTAAAATATGACTAAATTTATAGGCGAAATGACTTTTGATGAATTTGTTGAAGCCTTGAAATATATTATTTCAAAAGAAGGGGATTTGGACACAAAAGAAAAAGACGACCGTAATATGAGGGAGAAATTTCAAGACGGTGTTCGTGATTTTGTGAAAGATTTTAAATATCTTTTTTCTGTCGAACTTTTGAAAGATATAAAAAAAGATTTTGTTGAATTTTTGAATGGTGTCAAAAATGTTTTGACTTTGCAATTCGCTAAAGATTGGTTTAAGCCGAAAGAAGAAGTTCCGCTTACAAAAGAAGTTTTTATTCAAAAAGGTAAAAAGTTCAAAGCGTCTTTCTTTGATTTGGTTGAAACTGTTGTTTTTGTCCTTGTAATGGTAATCATAATCAGATTTTTTGTCGGCGAAATCCGCTGGATTCCGTCGGGTTCAATGCGTCCGACCCTTCTTGAAGGTGACAGAATTTTTGTGGAAAGATATTCAAGATTTAATTCAACCCCGAAACGTGGTGATATTATGGTGTTTTACCCGCCGTTTGAGGAACTTAAAAATACACCGGCAAGAGTTTTTGCAAGATTGACGGGCTTCTTTTGCAAAGATGTTGCCTATATTAAGCGTGTTGTCGGACTTCCGGGGGATAAATTCGAGGTTAAAGTTGACGACTACGGCAAATACACCGTATTCATAAACGATAAGCCGCTTGATGAGCCGTATATCAAAAGTCCTTACGACTACACACCTTGCACAGAGGCTATGCACTGCGGTCCGGAGATAATTCCGCCAAAGCACTACCTAATGTTGGGCGATAACAGAGGAAATTCCCAAGATGGCAGATATTGGGGTTTGCTACCTCAAGACAGATTTATCGGCAGAGCAGTATTTCTCTTCTGGCCTTTCAACAGAGTAAAATCACTT
>ONYB01000076.1 GCA_900321895.1 uncultured Brachyspira sp. | reverse complement strand
ACCGACCGAGCCAACTCAACCGACCGAGCCAACTCAACCGACTGAGCCAACCCAACCGACTGAGCCAACTCAACCAACCGAGCCAACTCAACCGACTGAGCCGACAAATCCTACAGAGCCGACAAATCCTACAGAGCCAACAACTCCTGAAGTAAAAAGAAGTGATGTTGATGACAGGACTTGGATTTTGAGAAAAGATATTTCGGATAATGTTCCGACTATCGACAAACGTCAATATATGAGATTTGACGCAAGAAGTCTTGACAAGGCAGTAGATTTAGTTGCGAATGACGGCGGTAAAATCGATTCAATCCTTGATATCTCAAGAGGCGGTATCGCTGTCAGCCATCACAATTCATTAAAAGTCGGGGAAGTAATTCCTGTACAAATCGCTTATGGTGACTTGGCTATCGATGCTGATGTCAAAGTCGTAACCGCAAATGACAGACGTGCAGGGGCTGAATTTACAAACCTCGACGAAGCCACCGCAAACAAACTCTTGTTCTTGAGCTTGATGATGGAAGAAGAACAACAACTCTCAATGCTTGGCAGACACATGATTTAATAATAATTAAATAGGGAAATATAAAATAAACGGACTTACTCAAAAAGTAAGTCCGTTTTATTATAATTATTAATTAGTGTCAATTAGTCCGTAATTTTTCCGAACAAGTCATACTCGTCAGCACCGTCAATTAAGACATTTTCGATATCACCCGGAACAACATTTCTGTCGGATTTTGCGTAAACTAATCCGTCAATTTCCGGAGCATCGTGTTGCGATCTCATAATAACAACACCTTCATCGGTAAAGCCTTCAACAATACAAGGCAAAAGTTTTCCGATATAAGTCTGATTAATTTCAAAAGAAATCTGTTGTTGCAACGCCATAAGCTCCTGAAAACGTTTATGTTTAACCTTTTTCGGAACTTGGTGTTCCATTGAATAAGATACCGTATTTTTTTCACGAGAGTATTCAAAAACACCCAGTTTATCAAATCTCATATCTTTGATAAACTGATACAATTTTTTGAACTGTTCATCCGTTTCCCCCGGATAGCCCACGATAAACGCTGTTCTGATTGCAATATTCGGGATTTTATCTCTCAATTTTTTGATTAAAACAGCATAATCAAATTCCGGGCGACGCATAGCCTTCAAAACTTCTTTATCGTAGTGTTGGAGCGGTAAATCCAGATATTTAACGACTTTATCAAGTTTTGCCATAGCGTCGATGAGTTCGTCCGTAACCTGCGTAGGGTATGCGTACATAATCCTAATCCAACCAAGCCCGTCGATTTTGTTCAACTCTTCAAGAAGTTTTGCAAGCGACGGTTTGCCATAAATATCAATCCCGTAGCTCGTTGTATCTTGAGCGATAAGCACGACCTCCGTAACACCTTTTGAAACGAGATCTTTAACCTCTGCCACGACATCCTCGATAGTACGGGAGTGGTAAGCCCCACGAAGTTGCGGGATTATACAATAGCCACAGTGGTAATTACAACCGTCGGCGATTTTGACATAAGAGCTTGCCCCGACCGTAATTTGTTGTCTTTTAACATTTTCCGGATAAATATATTCGGGTTTTTCAGAAATTTTCGCAACGTATTCGTCGTTTTGTTTATTCAAAACCTGCTCAACAACGGACACAATTTCCTTGATGTCGGAAGTTCCTATCATAGCACAAACTTCAGGAATAGCCTCTTTCAATTCCTCCTTGTACTTTTGCGGAAGGCAACCAGTCACAATAACCTTCTTACCATCGTCAACCATTTGCAAAATGGATTGAACAGATTCTTGCTCCGCATCGTGAATGAAAGAACAAGTATTGACGATTACGACATCAGCATCCTTGTCATCCAGCGTGATTTCGTAACCTTTTTCAGCTAAAAGTCCCAACATCAATTCGGAATCAACCAAATTTTTCGGACAACCGTGATTTATTAATGCAATTTTATTCATAATTCTACCTCTTTATTTTTATTTTAAAGGAAGTAGAGCCGTATGTAAATAGGTTAACAAGCTTGTTTGTAAAACTCTCGGAAATTTTGTGCTACAATCAGTTAGGAGGAAAATTTTATGAAAAAATTTCTAGTTATAATGTCTGTATTAATCTTGTCAACGAGTGCATCATTTGCAGAACAGACATATTCGGTAAAAGACTTGCAAAAGATGAACATCTCTGCGAATTCGCCAATCAGTAAGTCCGACTTGGAAAAAGCTGAAAAAATTATGCTCAACGTACATCAAAAAACACAAGAAGGCGTCAACAATGGCAAAGGTCCGTTTTATGCAGAGATTTATGACAAAGACGGAAATCTCGTTGTTTCCTCGTCAAACAGCGTTGTAGAAGACAACTGTGCGCTCTATCACGCAGAGGTCAACACTCTCAAAAAAGCTCACGAAAAATTCAAAAGCTACAATCTTGCACCGGAAGATCTCACAATCTACGTGAACGCAGAACCTTGCATTATGTGTGCGGGTGCAATCATGTGGTCGGGCGTAAAAACTATCTACTTCGGTGTTCCGTCAAAAGATGTCGAGAGAATTACGGGCTTTGACGAAGGATACAAACCAAACTGGATTAAGGAATTCAAAAAACGTGGAATTACCGTCTACGGCGGAATTGAAAAAGTAGCAGGCGAAAAAGTTTTGGAAAACTACGTAAATTCCGGCAAAGAAATCTACAAGCCTACAAGATAATCGTCAGGCAAAATATCTTCTGACGTAATAATTATCGTCTTTTGAAAGTTCAAATTTTGCAGAGTCCAATTCAGGGTCTGCAAAATTTTTTGCCAAAATCTTCGCAGTTTTTTCTCTGATTGTGTAATCTCTGATGTCCTTCGTCCTCAACAAAATCGGCTTCAACTTCTCTAATGCCAGCATTTCGGCAAATTCACAGAGAGCCTCCAAGCACCAATAAAGTTTAAAAACCTCTTTATTAACCTTATATTTACCGTCTTGTAAGTCAAAATCCTTGATGACCTCAAGCAGTTGCCAAATTCTCTCAATCAATTTGTCCGTAAAATACTCTGTAAAAGTGGCGTCGTCCTTGAGGTTTACAATCGCTCCGATAATATTTCGGCAAATATTACCGTTAATGTCTACTATCGCCTCCAAGAAAACATCATAAAAATCTTCAGACTTGAAATATTCCAAGGTTTCGGGCTGTGCCATAAATTCATTTACCCTTAGCGAAACTACTTCTCGAACTTTTCCGTCCTGCCCTGTTAAATTGTCTATCAAAATCTTTGCCACATCTTTTGATGTAACAGTCTTTAAATTCAGTACAGCGTATTGTTTCTGCGGAACATTACCGTTTTTTAAAAGCTCTAAAAGTTCCTCGTCAGAGAACTCCCTACTTGCCAAATTCAAGGCTTGCTCAAAATTCTCGTCTAAGGTTTTAAAATATTTATTCTCATTTTCGTTTAAAATTTCATTCATAGCTTTATTCAAATTAAATTCGTCCGTAATCTTACATATCTAATATAGCATAAAGTACAATGAAAAGTTGACTTTCAGTGGTTTTAATGTATTATATCGGTAGAAGAACAATTTGTGTGAGGAAATACAAATGAATGATTTAATCAGTTTTTTTAAAGAAATTTTTATGTTAAAAAATGACGATTGCAAAAAAATCGGGCTTTGCCAATTCAAACCTGTAGAAATCAAAGAAAAGAAAGTTGCCAAAAAGGTTATCAAACCAGCAAGCGAAGTCAAACTTTCAGACTTGATGAGAAGAAGTTACTAATTGAAATCAAACCAACGAAACAAAAATGGATAACAAAACCGTCCTCAGGGCAAGATTTAAAGAAGCTCGAAAACTAATCGACACAAAAAAAATCAGCGACAAAATTGTTGAAAACATCAAGGAATCGGCAATTTACCAAGACTCCAAACACGTGATGATTTTTTACCCTTTGAAATACGAAATAAATCTTTTGCCACTGCTTGAGAACAACAAGAATTTTTATTTTCCAAAAGTGAACGGAGAAGAACTTTTGACCTGTCCGTTTGAAAAAGGGGTTGATTTTAAGATGTCATCATTACACATAAACGAACCGTGCTCAAATCCCGTTAATTCCGACATTTTAGACCTAATCTATGTTCCGGCACTCGCTGTTGACAAACACAGCTACAGACTTGGTTACGGCGGAGGATTTTACGACAGATTTTTAAAAAACGTAAGAGCGAAATCTATTGTGCCGATTTGCAGAGAATTTGTCGTGGATGAACTTCCGCACGAAGATTTTGACAAACAAGTCGATGGAATTATCACAAATTGAAAAAGGCTCACGAGGAAGTGAGCCTTAATTATATGGTTAGTTAAGGATAGGATGGTATTTATCTAAGGTTTAGGGTTTTAATTAAGCTACGTATTCAGGTTTCCAAGAGGAAGCTGCTTTATCTTCACCCTGTTTAGTTGAGTCAAATTCAGCCTCTAGCATTTTCAACTGTGTTTCAAGTTTAGCTTTTTCCTGCTGAATTTCTTTTTCTTGTTCATTCAAAAGTTTTTGTTCGACTTTCCCGAACTGTTCTCTTTGTTGTTTGTACAAGTTATCGAAAATCCAGTTTTGATACATCATCTGTTGATTTGGATCTTGCATTTGTTGCATTTGAGCTTGAACTTGAGGCATCATCATCATTTGTTGCATTTGCTGTTGAGCGTTTTGCAAAGCTCCATTGTGAGAATATGTCATATACATCATTGTTCTACCGAACATCGATGCCGGCGTATTCATCATATCGCTCATTGACACCGAACCGTCAGCAATATTACTTGCGTACTGTTGCAAATCTTCCAACTTTTGGTTCAACTTCATAAGACGATAGTTCAAGTCGTTCTTTTGACGCAAAATCTGAATTTTTCGATATGCGAAAACTAATAGTGACATTGTCCTACTCCTACCATAATTTAGTAACTAACCTTTTTGTAATAACCTTTTTCTAGTACCTACACATATATAAAAACATGCAACTTCAAGAAATTGCATGTTTTATGTGATTTGTTAACAAAACGTAATATTTTGCAAGTAGCGACAATATCCGTTTACGTTATTTCAAAGTGAATAAGTTAATAAGTGAATACGCCCTAATAGGGCTTGTGAATAAGTTCGTATCAGGTGCTACGCACCAATGTAGCTTTGAGCGAAGTGAACTAAATGAACTTATTTTCTTATTAACCTATTCACTTATTCACTTCTGTTGAACTACTTTCTCTCAACGACCTTATCAATCAAGCCATATTCCATAGCTTCTTTTGCTGACAAGTAGTGGTCACGTTCGCAGTCTTCCTTGACTTTTTCAATCGGTTGACCTGAATTTTCTGCCATAATCCCGATTAACATGTCCTTCATTCTCATAATTTCTTTTGCTTCCAACTCAATATCGGTAGCCTGACCTTTAGCTCCACCAAGAGGTTGGTGAATCATAATTCTTGAATTAGGAAGAGCCATTCTCTTGCCCTTAGCACCCGAACAAAGTAGGAATGCCCCCATAGATGCGGCATCACCTAAGCAGATAGTTGCAACATCAGATTTGATAAGGTTCATTGTGTCATAAATAGCCATACCTGCTGTAATAACACCACCCGGGCTGTTGATATACAACATAATATCTTTTTCATTGTTTTCGCTGTCCAAAAGCAACAACTGTGCAACGATTGAATTTGCTACCTCGTCATCAATTTCCGTGCCGAGGAAAATAATTCTTTCCCTGAGTAATCTTGAAAAGATATCAAAAGAACGTTCCCCTCTAGATGAAGCCTCAATAACCGTCGGGACATAGCCCATAATTTTCATATAAGTTTGCTGATCCATTTTTCTCTCCTAATTTATGTTGGTATTATAGCACAAAAGAAATATTATGAACAAGAAAGTGAAATTGGTGAAAAGAGAAAAGACCATATCTAAAAAAAATACTAAGATACTGGGGCACTAAGGCACTAAGTTCTTTAAGCTGAGCGGTTATTAACCTCTACCTACGGACGAGGGTTTAATTTTACGTATAGGACTTCTCACTTTTCACCTTTCACTTTTCACCTAAAAAAAAAACGACCTGTGGAAGTCGTCGGGAAATTAATAGGGAAAATTTTATATATATTTTTTTTAGGAAATTCATTTTTATTAAGGTTAATAAGGTAATAAGTTCTTTTCGTTCGCTTCGCTCAAATCTGTTTTGGTGCGTAGCACCCGATTTGAACTTATTTACTTATTTACTTCGTCACTTATTCACCTCGTTCTTTCTTTTGAAAATCTTTACTCGCTTACTTATTAACCGAAGGTCTTGAAGGTTGATTCTACGTTCTTTTCGATTACTTTCTGTACTGCGTCCATTTCGGTTTGGATTGCGTCTTGTTCTGTGTCGAGTTGTTTCAAGCGTAATTCAAGGTTCTTGTCTTGTGCTTGGACTACTTCAATCTTAGCGTTAATATCTTCGATTGATTTGTCGTAAGTCGCTTTGTCGAATTCATATTGATTCATTGCATCATCATAAGCATTTTGATCCGTTGTTGTTGCTGTTGTTAATGCATAAGTCTGTTGTTGGTCTGTTCCGGGATCTAGAGTTATGCTGATGTATCTGCCCGATGCATCTTGTTCCATTTTTGCGTTTACACCTTTTACTTCGTCGGTTACTTGAGCTGTACCGATTGTAAATGCAGGAATGTATGATTGTGATGCTCCGGTTTTGTCACTGTATATTGTTGAATCTTTTTCTAAATCAAATTTGTTATAGTATACAGGGGTATATTCGTTAGATGTTGAATTATACTTGTAGTATACTTGCCATTGTCCGTCTTTGCCGTTGTATTTTTCATCGTTTAATTTTTCGTACAACATTGATTCTTCTACTACCAATGCACCTAACTGTTTGCGGTCAAGTGATTTAAGATATTCATCTTTTCCTGTGTATGTTGCTTCGTTTGTTGTCGGGTCAAATTGGATTTCAGGTACTGTTGTGTAAGAATATGTTCCGTCTGGATTTAATGTTCTTTTAGACAAATCTCTTAAATCTGCGTTTCCTACTGCATAATGATAATCCCCTTGTGAACCTGTTCTTGTAACGATTGATGAAACTGTACTTACGATTGCGTTAGAGTCTGTATAAGTTCTGTTGTATGAAATCAAAAATGCTCCGCCCTGTTGTGCAACCAAAGATGTTAATGTATTGTTCAATGCACCATCGTTAAATGAATAAACTGTTTTTGTATAATCGTCAACAGAAGGAGGAACCGGTACTGTCATGCCAAGCAACTGGTTATAATAATTGGCAGACTGGTTTGACAGCATTGTTCGTTGCTGGTTGACCTGTTGGCCTTCATATTCAACGTTTGTTTTCCTTGCAGTCAGTCCTAAGAAACGTGCCTGCGATGCTGCCATTCCCATGACATTCCCTTTCGTTCTAATTTCCTTAGTCATGTTTACGGCTCTTTTTCGCCTTTTCTTTAATTTTTTAGGGCTTTGGGGGAATTTTGTTACATTTCGTTACATAAATTGTCAATTTTTGTAAATTTTATTTTACAATCATCACATCCGCAGAAGTTATATCCAAAACTCGTTTGCTGATTGAACTTTGAAAGTGACGAGCTGATTTTTCTTTATGACGAGTTCCGGTAACTATCAAATCAATTTCTTCTTTTGTAGCAAAATCATTAATTTTTTCAGCAGGCATTCCGGATAAAATCACAGATTTTTCGACAGGCAAATTGTATTCCTCAAGTTTCGTTTTTACATTTTTTAAAACTTTTTCGGCATGGATATTTTGCTGATGTTCTATTTCCAAAAACCAGTTTGAATCAAGTGTTCCTTCCAAAAACAAAAGATTTGGATTTTCCAATACGATACAAATATATATTTTTTTATCATTTAAATTTATATATTTTATGGCTTGTGTAACGGCTTTCATCGAATTATCCGTTCCGTCAGTCGCGAACAAAATTCGCTTTGCTGTATTTTGATGTTTTGAAATATAAGTTGAAGTAACGGATTCATTCAAAACTTCTCGGGAAACCGACCCCAACCACTTGCGAAGCCCTCTTTTACCGTGCGAGCCGACAACTATCAAATCATAACTTTCCCGTTCTGATTGCTCAATAATAGAATCGACACTTTCGCCACAACGTTTAATCTTATCCCCCAAAATTAAATTAGATTTCGAAATCTCTTTTTCTGCGAAATCAAGAATACTATCCGCGACATTTGCACAGGATGTTGCAAAACCGTCCTCCTGAATGCTTACCTCATCCGGCAAAAAGCTCCAATCAATTACACAAATAACGTCAACTATCGCTCCCTTACTCCATTTCGCAAAATTATTCAGAGCATTAAAACTTATCCTTGAACCGTCAGTACAAAATAAAATTCGCATACAAAACTCTCCTTTTTTTATGGTTATAAATTATGTTAAGTAAAATTACATTAGCTAGTCATATATAAATTTTTCTGATATCATAATTTTGTGGATAAACGTTATTTATTTTAATAGGATTAAAATGTTATAGTCATGCAGGCAGGCTCAAAAGTTAATCTAAGGGAATATAAGAATTTAGTTGAAACAATAGCGAAGGTTGAATACCAAAAATTTTCAATGTCGCATTTAGTTGAGTTGCCTGAACTTATAAATATCGGAAACCACACTTTATATATTTTATTTAAAAACAATGACCCCGAAAATTATAACAGCACATATTTATCCACTGCTATAAAATGGGCTATCAGAAACGAAGTTAGACGCAGATACAAATGGTACTCACTCAAAAACAGACGCACACAGGCTGAAACTGATGAGCAAAATCAAGAAGTCAGATGCGAGGTTTACAAAACTATTCTTTCTATTGATGAAATGCAAGATGCAGAAGTCCCGACGCAAATCAAAGCGGAGGACAAAACTCCTGAAGAAGCCATTGAGTTTATAGAATTGAAAGACCACATTGTTGAAGCTATAAAAAAATTACCAAAAAGAGAAAGAGAATTGATTGAATACAAATTCTTCAAAGAGAAAAAGCTCCGAGAAATTGCCGAAGAATTCGAAATTTCTCAATCGAGAATTTCCAGAATTATTCAATCAGGGTTAGATAAAATTAAAAAGGATTTAAAAAGACAGGGAATTATTTAGGGATGAAAACAATTTTTGAAAAAGAAAACAACACGGGGATATGTTTAACAGACGAAAAGGAAGATTTGAGCTTTCTTGACTCAGCTTTTTTGCGTAGCGGAAAAGTCGGGCTTCCAAATGTTGGAGAACTTGAAGTTTTAAGGCATTACAAAGAGCTTTCGGACAAAAATTTTTGTATCGAAAAAGGATTTTATCCGCTCGGCTCTTGTACAATGAAATATAACCCGAAAGTAAACGAACTTGCAGCATCCTTGGAGGGTTTTGTTAATCTTCACCCGCACACGGCAGACGAAAATTCACAAGGTTCACTTAAACTCATGTACCTTTTACAAGAAGCTTTGAAACGTATTACAGGAATGGATGCCGTAACTTTACAACCTGCAGCCGGAGCTCACGGGGAATTGACCGGCATGATGGTGGTTAAAAAATATTTTGAAGTTAAGGGTGAAAAAAGAACAAAAGTTATTATTCCTGATTCCGCTCACGGCACAAACCCTGCAAGTGCACACATGTGCGGATTTGAGATAATTTCGGTTAAATCAAACGAAAAAGGACAAGTAGATATCGAGGCTTTGAAAGAGGTTTTGGACAGCGAGGTTGCTGCGATTATGATGACGAACCCGAACACCCTCGGTATTTTTGAAGAAAATGTTCTCGAGATTTCGAAATTAATGCACGAAAACGGCTCGTTGCTTTATTATGACGGGGCAAACTTCAACGCAATTATGGGCTACACAAACCCAAAACTTATGGGATTTGATGTTGTTCATTTGAATTTGCACAAAACCTTTGCGACTCCGCACGGCGGCGGTGGCCCCGGAGCAGGCCCTGTTTGCGTGGTCGAAAAATTAAAAGAATATTTACCGACACCTGTCGTTAAATTCGACGGTGAAAAATATTTTAAAGAATATAATCTTGAACATTCTATCGGACATGTCAGAAGTTTTTATGGGAATTTCGGGGTTCTGGTGAGAGCATATTCATACATTTTAATGATGGGCGAGAACCTCAAAAACGCAACTGAGGACGCAGTTTTAAACGCAAATTACTTAAAAGAAAAACTAAAAAAATACTACGATTTGCCTTATGATGAACCTTGTATGCACGAATTTGTATTGTCGGGCGAACGTCAAAAACATAATTTCGGAATTTCAACTTTAAATATTGCAAAAAGATTGATGGATTCCAACACCCACCCGCCAACGGTTTATTTCCCGTTGATTGTGCATGAGGCAATTATGATTGAGCCGACTGAATCCGAAACAAAAGCAAAACTTGACGAATTCATAGACACCCTGATTAGTATTGCAAAAGAATGCGAAGATGACAGCGAAAAAATTCTCTCTGCACCGCATACAACACCTGTAAAACGGGTTGATGAAACTCTTGCGGCACGTCATCCTGACTTATGTTTTAAAAATTAATATTTACTCTAAAAACCAGTTGAAAGGCAACAACATTGACAGATAAAAATAACAATAAGAAGAAATTAAAAGTAGCATTTCCCCATATGGGAAACATTTATATAGCTTGGTCTGCGGCTTTAAGAAAAGTCGGAGTCGAACCGTTTATTCCACCATATACAAGCAAAAAAACACTTTCTTTAGGTACAAAAAATTCACCTGAAGCAATCTGTCTGCCATATAAATTAATTCTAGGAAACTTTGTAGAAGCTATTGAAGGCGGTGCGGATTACGTTGCAATGATTGCCTCTCCGGGGTGTTGTCGATTGGGCGAATACGGAGCTTGCATAAATAATGCTCTTTCAGATATGGGATACCACGCAAATTATATTGAAATGACTCTGTATGACGGAATCAAAGGGATGTTCGACTTTTTGAAAAAGATTAGCGGTAAAAACGATCCTGTATTATTTATCAGAGCGATTGTTCTTGCTATCCGAAAGGTTTTCTTGCTTGATGATTTAGACAGAAAGCTATCATATTACAGAGCAAGAGAAATTCATCAGGGCGATGCCGAAAAGAATTACCACAAATGTATTAGAATTATCGACAAAGCAATGAATACAAGAGAAATGAACAGGGCTAAAAAAGAAGTTTTTACAGAAATGGCAAAGACTAAAATTGACCCGAATCGAGAAGTTTTGCACGTTGATATTACAGGCGAAATTTATCTTGTTTGCGACAGATTTTCTAATCAGGATATTGTTAAAGAACTTGGAAAAATGGGAGTTGAAACCAGAAAAAGTTTGACCGTTAGCGGATTTTTAAAAGATGCTATCATTCCTAAAATTTTTAGAAAGGGTGAGACACACCTTCAAAGAGCGGACAGACTTGCTAAACCTTACCTGATGAGAGATATCGGCGGAGATGCACTGGAATGCGTTTCGGATGTAGCTTATGCAGACGAAAGAGGTATTGACGGAATTATCCATATAAGCCCGTTTACGTGCATGCCTGAAATTATGTCACAGAATATTTTCCCTGCAATGAGAGAAAAATGTGACGTTCCGATTTTGCCGTTAATTATGGATGAACAAACAGGAAAAGCCGGCTATTTAACAAGATTAGAAGCATTTGTTGATCTTATGAGAAGACGTAAGCGAAAATTGTCTGGAAAAACTAAAAAACAGGCAGAAACTATTAAGTAAAAAGTTGGTTAAAAAAATTACAAACAGAGGTGATAATATTATTATGTTCAAGCTATATAAAAATGCGTTCAAATTGACAAATGAAGGTATCTTACTTGCGATACCGTTAATTTTATTCATTTGGGTGGTTACAATTTATTTAAGTTTTTCAAGACATTTTGTAGACACCATGCCGGAGGCGATTTCGGCATTCGTAACTCTTTTGTGCATGTCGGCGGCATTTTGTGCAGGTTGGTTTTATATGGTGAAAAAATCAATTTCACTTTCTAAAAAAGAATTTGTGATTGATGAGGACAGAGCCAAAGAAATTCTTGAACTCATCAAGAAAATTCCAACCGGAATTGGAAAATATTTTCTGCCATTTATCGGATTTTCACTTTTGAGCATTTTGATTTTTGCCTTGCTCGGCGGATTTTTGTATAAATTCGGAATGCACTTTATCGGGAGCATTGATTTTACGGCAGCTCAAATTAAAGGTGCAATGGCGTCACCTCAGGATATGAAGACATTTTTGGATTCTTTGACGGACACTCAACTCTACAAACTTGGCAGTTGGAATATGTTGTTTATGGCAGGAACTACTGTTTTGTCGTTTTTGTTAATGCTTTGGATTCCTGAAATGCTTTATCAGACAAAAAATCCGTTTATGGCTTTATTTAAATCTTTGAAGAAATTGTTTGTAAGATTTCACAAGTCCATTGCGTTGTTTATTTATTTGACGTTTTTGAATATCGTGATTTCGTTTGCAAACACTTTTGCGATAATTCATCCGTTAATTTATATGGCAATGATGATAATTTATTTCTATTTCTTAGTTTATGTGGTTGTGTTAATATTCTCTTATTATGATGACGAATTCAACAACAAACAAGAAAAAGAATAAAGTCATAGCGATTGTCGGTGCGACAGCCAGCGGAAAAACCTCTTATGCAATTAATCTTGCGAAAGGAATTGGCGGAGAGGTTGTGTCTGCGGATTCAAGACTTGTTTATAAAGGTTTTGATATCGCTTGTGCAAAACCCACATTAAAGGAACAAGACGGCATTCCGCATTACATGATGGACATCGTAGAGCCGGGGGTTGACTATTCAGCAGGACTATACGAACAAGATGCAAAACGTATCGTATATGATATTTTATCCCGTGGGAAAACGCCGATTGTCGCAGGCGGTACGGGGCTTTACTTTAGAGTTTTGTTGGAAAATTTTGACCTGCCCAAAGTCGAAGGTGATTATGCTTTCCGTGAAAAAATGAATAATTTTGATAAATCTGAACTTTTTGAAATATTAAAACATCAGGATCCTGTTTCCGCAAAAAGAATTGAGAAAAACGATAAGAAAAAAATTATTCGAGCATTGGAAGTTATACATATTACAGGCAAACCGATGAGCGAAAATCAAGGTATAAAAGAACCGGAATTTGATGTAGAATGGATTGGTTGCAATTTTCCGAGAGAGGTTTTGTACGAAAGAATTAACCGACGTGTCGATTTGATGTTTGAAAACGGGATTATTGAAGAAACTCAAAACTTGATAAAAAAGCACGGCAGAATCGGGAATATTGTAGATTCTATCGGGTATAAAGAGGTTTTGGCGTACCTTGACGGTGTTTATACGCTTGAAGAAGCTAAGGACAAATTGAAACAAAATTCCAGAAATTACGCAAAACGACAACTCACTTGGTTCAGAAAAAATCCGAATATCAAATGGACACATTATCCTGAAAAACTAAAGAAATAAATTATGTAAATTTCTTGATAAGAGGGGGAATTTTTCGTATAATCAATATATGTTTAAATACTACGGGAAATATGCACCATACTTGTTTTTGTTGCCTGCGGGGCTTGTCCTTTTGGTGTTCTTTTTTATCCCGTTTTTTCAAACTTTTTTCTTGAGCTTTTTTGATTACTCGGCGAGCATTTATCAGCCGACTTTTGCGGGGATTGAGAATTACGTAAAACTTTTCCAAAGCCCGATTTTTTATAAGGTTTTGTGGAATACTTTTGTATATCTATTTGTTGCCGTGCCGATTTTGGCAATATTTCCGTTGTTTATAGCTATTTTAATTAATCAAAAAATTCGAGGAGTTACGTTATACAAGATTTTGATATACCTTCCTGTAATCGTATCTATTGTTGTTGCTGCTATTGCATTCAAGTGGTTGTACGCAGATCAGGGAATTTTGAATTTTCTTGTGACTTCTCTCGGCTTTCAAAAAATCGGTTGGCTTACCGATCCGAATTGGGCATTATATTCGGTAATAATAGTTACCATTTGGAAGGGTGTCGGGTACTATATGATAATTTATCTTGCAGCGTTGATGAGTGTCCCGAAGGAACTTTACGAAGCCTGCGATATAGACGGAGCGAACTTTTTGACAAAACACCTGACCGTCACAATTCCGCATATTATGCCGACAATCGCACTTGTTACGACAATTAGTGCAATTTCTGCAATGAAGGTCTTTGCAGAAATCTACGTTATGACAAAGGGCGGGCCATTAAATTCAAGCAAAACAATAGTTTATTACATATACGAAAGAGCCTTTGAGAACTTAGATTTGGGCTATGCTTCAGCAATGGCAGTTGTGCTTTTGGTGATTGTAATGGCTTTTTCACTTGTAAATATTCTTTGTTTCGAAAAAAACAAATACAATTTGTAAAAGAGTAAAGATATGAAAAAATTTATCGAAAAATTTTCTATACATGCAGTTTTAATTTTAGTGTCGCTTTTGTCGATATTTCCGTTCATTTGGCTGATTTCGACCTCTTTGAAGGGGGCGGGCGAAAACATTTTTGCATACCCGCCAACGATTATTCCGAAGGATTTTACTTGGGCAAACTACACCGGAGTTTGGCACAAAGTTGATTTTATCGGATATTTTGTAAACAGTATGATTGTTGCGGGCGGAACGGTTTTTCTTAATTTGATTTTGTCGGCTATGGCGGGATATCCGTTGGCGAGAATGGAGTTTAAGGGTAAAAAAATTGCGTTTTTTTCAATTCTTGCAACCATTATGATACCGTTTCAGGCGATTATGTTGCCTGTTTATTTGATTACGCTCAAACTTCATCTTGTGGACAGCGTGAATAATTTTGCGGGATTTATCGGAATGATAATGCCGTTTGCTGTTAGTGCGTTTGGAATTTTTCTTATGCGACAGGCTTTTTTGGGAATTCCAAGAGAAATGGAGGAGGCTGCAATCGTTGACGGGTGCAGTATTTGGCAGTTGTTTACAAAAGTTTTAATGCCAATGGTAAAACCTTCTCTTGCTGTGCTGGCAATTTTCACATTTATCGGATCTTGGGGCGAATTTTTATGGCCAAGTATTGTGTTGACAAAAGAAAGCATGTATACATTACCTGTCGGAGTAAACAATTTACAAGGAATGTTCAGTTCTAACTGGCGATTTATTGCAGCGGGTTCAATTCTTGCAACCATACCTATTTTAATCTTTTTCCTAGCCATGCAAAGATATTTTATTTCAGGCGAAAACGAAGGTGCTGTCAAGGGTTAACTATCGCAACAAAATCAACTTTTTGCATAAAATTCAAAAAAAACAACACTACAGTCGATAATAAAGCTTGCGAAATCAGCAGCAAAAATCATTTTTAAACCATAGCTCTACTTAATCTCGTCCACAGGATTCTCGTCATCATAGAATACCGAACGGGCTTTGCAGGTCGAGAAGTTCTTAAGAATTGCTTTGTCTAATTCTTCTGTCGCTACGACTTTACCGTTAACATAGGTTATATGAGATTCAAGATTAAGATCCGGCCCTTCTTCCATTGCCTTTTGTTTTACAAATTCTCTGCCTTCATCATCCAAAAGCACTCGTTGAGTTACGTCACTCATTACGTCAAACACGTACGTTTGCTTGCCTGACCCTCCGTCTTTCGATCCGATTAGAGTGTTTGCCTTTTCCATTTCTTCGTAAGCTTCTTTGTATTTTTTCATATCTTTTAACAAAATCGCCAAATTGTAGTGAGCCTCGTAGTTCATAGGCTCCATTTCGATTGCTCGACAATATTCAAGCCCCGCCATGTTGTAGTCTTTGTTCAGATGATAGGTAAGTGCAAGGTTGTAACGTGCGTCATAGTCTTTTTTGAGGTACTTGACCGCCTCTTCGTAACTCTTTATCGCTTCATGCAAATAATAACTCTGCTTCATTATGTCACCGTCCGAATATATTGACTTTTGGCGATATGCAAGCCCCATATTATAATATGCAAGCCCCATATTTGTCTTGTAACTTCTCAAATTGCTGAAAACAAACGGGATATAAACCAGTTTTCTGCGAATTCCGGCGATTTCTTTATACTGAGCTATCGCCGCATCAAAATCCCCGAGTTTTTCTGCCGAAATAATTCCGTAATTCATTCTCGCAATTACGTAATTTTTATTGTAATGTATCGCCTTTTCATAAGCATCTAATGCAGAATAAAAATCTTCATACGCAACATAAATATTCCCTAAATTCAGCCACGCACCATAGTGTCCGGGGTAATAATCCAGTCCTAGTTTATACAAATCGATTGCTTTTTGAAAATCAGCCTTCCTTAAATATTTATCGCCTTGAGCAACATAATACATCCCACGGCATTTATTTATCTGGGTTTTATACCATTGCGGATATAAAAATATTGATGCCACAAATGCCACGAATAATATAAATGTAAAAAATTTTCTAAGTCTTCTCTTTATCACAAAAAGCTCTCCATTATAGTATTCTACAACTGTTTTGACCCGCAGGCAAATATATTAAGAAAAAGAGCATTGTAAACTTATGTTACGAAAAAACTTAATTTGTGCAATTTCGGGAACGAAAAAGTTTTTATATAAGTAAGGTAGGTAGAAATTAATATTTTGGAGGTTAGGAAAATGGCAGACGCAAATGTCAGCGGAATTAACCCAATGTATGGTATGTATAACAGTTATGCTAACAACATTGCAATGCAGGATTTGACAGGTTATAACCCACTTAGCTCGTATGACCCGACAATGTCAATGAACGGCAGTTTATTCACCGGTATGACAATGCCTTTTATGCCGAGTTTTGGCGGAAGTGCGATGAATTACGACCAATATTTCAAAAATATGGAACAGTATCAAGACTTTATGTACGATTCGCAAATCAGACAAGCCGATAAAAGACGTGAAGTAAGTTTCAGGGCAAACGCTCCCGAACGTGCGATTGATGAGCAGTTAGAAATTCTTCACGAAAAAATCATGCAAAACGAGCAAGAACAAATCATCCCCGCTCTCCAATCTGTTCTCGACGGAATGAATGCTACATACGGACAACAAAGCAATGCCAACCAAAAAGATATGATTGCAATGGTAAAAACAATGTACCGACAAAAATACGGAACATCTTTATCTGACGATATCCGAAAATACGGTGCAGGTTCATTAACTCAAGGATTTTTACAATCAATATCTTTCGGCTTAGCTGATGGAAGAACCGCAGAAGAAAACATCTCAATCATCAACGACCAACCTGTAAGCCGTTGGGAAGATACAAAAAAATTAATCGGCAACTGCTTAGGCGGTGCACTCACCGGCGGTCTCGGTATGCTTGCACTATCATCCCTCAAATTCGTTAAATATCTGTTCAAGAGCAAACCGCTTGTCGCAGCAGGTACTGGTGCTGTTCTCGGTGCTGTCACCAGCGGCGGTATCGGGGCTCTGAACCGCAGAGCAAGCACTCAAATCCCCGGAAATAGCGGACTTGCGGATTCTCAAGTAGAAGCAGGGAAAAAAGCTAACGCAGATGAATAATTCTCTAGAATAAAAGTTCCTTGAATAGTGTGTAAATACTGATAATGTGTGTAGGAGGTTGAAAAAAGTTCAACCTCTTTTCTTTTTGTTTTTGAGGGGACTGACATGTGGGACACTAAAGCTTGTGGTACGTTGGGAAAAGAATACCTGCATCAAGGAGCAGATGCAGGTACTAACCAGTAAAAGAGACATCCACAACATTATTTTATATATTTTTTTATTGTCAAATTTATTTAACAACTTTTGATTTTTATCAAATTTATTATATAATTTTTTTATGAGAAAATTTGTGTATCTGATATTTGCAATAGTTTTCACAGTGATGAACGTATTTGCAGATGATTCAATTATTGTTAATCAAGCAAACATGTATTATGCCGAAAATAATCTTGAGGATGCGTTTAGTTTGCTTTTAACAATTCCGCAAGAGACAAGAACTCCGCAAAATTGGATTTTGTTAGGAAACATACTTCAAGACAAAGGCAGAAATGATGATGCAGAATTTATGTATCATCAGGCAGCCTCAAATGATGCAAAATACTACAAAGCTCCGTACAATCTGGGCAACCTGTATCTTGATGAAGAAAAACCAAACATGGCAATCGAACAATACAAAATTGTCACTAAATTAAAACCAGATTTTGCATACGCATACTACAACATGGGTTGTGCTTACCTCCGATTAGGCAAACTTAAAGACGCAAGAAATAATTTTGCAAAGGCTATTGATATAAAACCGACTGAAGCTGATTTCCACTACAATATGGCTTACACCCTTAAAAAATTAAACAAAACTAAAGATGCACAAACCTTTTTAGACTACTACAACAAAATAAAAGAAAACAATATTTAATACGGAGAGATTTATGGATTATAAAGGTGTTATATTTGATTTTAACGGAACTTTATTTTGGGATTCCGAAAAACACTTAGAAGCATGGCGAGAATTTTCAAAACGATTAAGAGAACACGCTTTCACCGACGACGAAATGCGTGAATACATGTTCGGCAGAACAAACGAAGATATCATCGCTTACCTCATCGGCAAAAAACCTTCCAAAGAAATGGTTGAAAAATTTGCAAAAGAAAAAGAAGGGGTTTATCGTGAAATGTGCAGAAAAGATCCGGAACACTTTCATCTCGCACCTTACGCCGTCGAATTTTTAAATTACCTCAAAGAAAATAATATTCCACGTACAATCGCAACAATGTCCGAAAAAGACAACGTAGATTTTTACATAAAAGAATTTAATCTTGCGAACTGGTTTGACCTCGACAAAATTGTTTATTCCGACGGAACAATCGCCGGCAAACCGGCTCCAGACATCTACCAAATTGCGGCAAAAAATCTCGGATTAGCCCCGCAAGAATGCATTGTTGTTGAAGATGCAGTATCAGGGATTGAAGCAGCACGCAGAGCAAATATCGGGAAAATCGTTGCGATTGCATCTATGGAACCCGTCGAACTTTATGAAAAAATTCCTGCCGTTTCAATGATTATAAAAGATTTTAAAGAAATTCAAGCAATTATGGCAAAAGGGGTTGCGGCAAAATAAAATGAAAGACAGAAACAAAGGAAATTATACGGAGAATTTCATATCAAATTACACTGTTGTAGATATAGAAACAACAGGACTTTCACCCGCAACTTGTGAAATAATCGAACTTTCGGCGATAAAAGTTCGTGACGACCGTGCCGTGGATACTTTTTCAACATTGATAAAACCTACAGGAAAGCTCAATTATTACATCTCAAAATTAACTGGGATTACGGATGAAATGCTTGTTTCCGCTCCGAACATCAAAGAAGTTTTACCAAAATTTATGGAATTTGTCGGAACAGACCTTGTTATGGGGCATAACGTAAATTTCGATATCAATTTCATTTACGACAACTGGGAACGACACTTTCAAAAAGAATTCACTAATGACTTTGTAGACACAATGAAAATGTCAAGAAAATATTGCAAACTGCCTTCGCACAAACTTGATGCCCTTGCAGCTCATTACAATGTTTCAGCAAAAGGTCACCACAGAGCCCTGACAGATTGCGAAATCACACTAAATGTTTACAAAAAAATAAAAAAAGAAGTTTTTGAACGAGAAAAAGAACTTTCAATTTAATATTTTTACTGTATTATAAAAAAAGATTAAACCAAGGAAGAGAGAATATGGAATTTATAAATTTAATAATAACACATCTTGTAGCATTTATAGAACACATTATAACCGCAATGGGAGCATTTGGGATAAGCCTTCTTATGGCGATTGAATCTTGCAACATTCCGCTGCCGAGCGAAGCAATCTTGCCGTTTGCAGGCTATATCGTAAGCAAAGGGGAAATGAACTTTCACATAGCGGCCATTGCCGGAGCATTCGGATGTGTACTGGGTTCAATACCGTCCTATTATCTTGGCTATTTTGGGGGGAGAAAATTTGTAGAAAAATACGGCAAATATTTTCTCATCTCACACAAAGACCTTGAAGAAGCCGATAAATGGGTAGAAAAATACGGAGATTGGGCATTTTTCTTCTGTAGAATGCTACCTGTTGTAAGAACCTTCATCTCACTTCCTGCGGGAATACTAAAAGCCAGAAAGAGAATTTTCTTTACACTAACATTTTTAGGCTCTTTAGTTTGGAGCTACGTGTTGGTTTATGTCGGAGTAAAAATGGGACAAAACATGGAAGCATTCAAACACATCTGGCACAAATTTGACATCACCATCGTCGCTATCTGTGCAATTCTAGGCATTTTGTACGTCTACAAACACGTAAAACACTTGAAAGAATCGTAATTTTACTTATTAACAAGAATATTCACATTTTTATTTTTGGCATTATTAAACATAACGTTGAATCTGTGAATTTCGTCAGGTGTTTCAAACATTTTGATGATATTGCCTTTTGCATCAATAATACATTTCGTAGAGGTTTCGTTGAGTGAATCAGGGATAACCTTTACGTAAGTTGAGGCTGGTGTCGGAGCTACAAGCTCAATCGTACGACATTTTTGCTCATCACGAACACGTGTAAACGATTTATTTGAAGAAATTATCGGATTTTCAATGTGTAATCTCAAAGCATCTGAAATCTTTGAGATTTCATTACTTACAGAATATTTTACAGGCTTTTTACCCAAGATTGCTTCACTCAAATTAGCTTTTATAACTTTTGACTTTTCTTTCAATAACACAATCAAACCTTCGGGCTTTTGGTCATCCAAGCCTGATTTTGTATTGATTTCCGGATAATACTCCAACCCTGAAACATTATTTTCTTTTATATATTTAGCAACCCTTCTGTCGTAATTATCCCTAAGCACGATAAACATATCGCCATCTTCTTTGATATCATAAAATATTTGACGACCTTGCGTAAATAATTGAGGAATTTCGTGTTGAGCTTTGAACTTGCCCCTCGGAATTCTAAAACTACCGCTAAAATTTAAGTTTGACTGATTATTTGTAATTTGCATTTATACTTCCTATTCGTATTATTAAAACAGTTATAGAGTTAAAATCCCGTAAATAAAAACTTTTGCCGATATTTGTAGAATTATTAAGAAAACTCATTGT
>ONYB01000187.1 GCA_900321895.1 uncultured Brachyspira sp. | reverse complement strand
CCGACAAAAAGGCTATTTAAATTATAACCTGTCGCATTTTTAATAGTATTAGAACCCGTGCGAAGAATCTCGCCGTCCGCCATAACGATTTTCAAATCAATGACATAATCTCTTGTAGTACCGTATTTAAAGGTTTTTGCACCCCCAGATGCCTGTGCAATACTTCCGCCAATCGTCGACACGGCAAGATTTGACGGATCCGGCGGATAAAAAAGTCCGATTTTATCAACAGCTTGTTGAAGTTCACCCAAGACAACCCCCGGTTGAACCGTCGCCGTCATATTTTCAAGACTTATGTCCAAAATTTTATTCATCTTCGAAAAATTCAAAACAATTCCACCGTGTTCCGCACGACAGGCACCGACAACATTTGTACCGGCTCCACGACAAATAATCGGAATTTTATATTTTCTTGCAAGTCTTACAACAGCCTGAACCTGCTCGATTGATTCTACAAAAACTACAACATCCGGCAATCCTGTAATATTTCTCTGGTTAGAAGCATCTTGGGCATAAGCATACCTCTCTTCCAACTCATACAAAACATTATCCGGAGTCAAAGCTTTTTTCAAATCTTTAATTAAACTATTCTTCATCAACATAGGCTGTCAGCTTTTCTATATTCATAGACAATCTGTCGAGTTTTTCGTCAAGTTTGTCTATCTTTGTGTTGATTACATTTTCATCTAAAGCCGACAACTTTTCAAGTACTTTTTCTAGTTTTTGTTCTAAATTATCAATTTTTGCCTGCTGCTCTTCAAACTTCACCTCAACAGCCTCAAGAATTTCGGCCTGATTAGGAATTTCACTCTTCAACGTTTCAATCATCTCTGTAACAGTTGAAGCTTGAGCTGTCGTTTCCTGAATATTTGAAATAGCTTCGGTCGTGCCGTCCATCCACTCGCCGAGGTATGTCATAACACTCTGCAAACGCTTGCTCGTTGAAGCATTTTCTTTAACTGTATTCTCGATTACAGAAAGTCTTGCATCAAGTTTATTGTTTGCCAAATCCTCCAATTTGTCCTGCAAATTAGTCGTTTTTTGAGTAAAGTCGTCAAGAGTGTCAGTGATAAATTTTTGAGAATTGTCAGAATTCAAGAGAATTTTGTTAGTTCTGACGCTCAAGCTCAAAATATCTTCCTTCAACTTTTCAAAGTCGGTCTGCAAAGCTCCGTCAGCCTCTTTGTTTTTCAAATCGGCTTGCAACTGCTCGATAGATTTTGCCATTCTGCCGATATTTGCGGAAATTACACCAACCTCGTCGTTTGAAGAAGGGTTTGCCGAAAGCTCGTTCAACGTCAATCTCAATTTTGCCAAATCAGACTCAACATCCTGCAAGGAGTATGAATAAAAGTCCATATCGCTGTTTCCGGCATTTGAGATATTTGTAAGTTGTTTTTTGACATCCAAAAGTGTTTCATTGATTGCGTTAGTTTTTTCTTCGACAAAATCTTTGATTTCCTCTGTTTCTTCAACAAACGAAACCTGATCCATAGCGGACAAAATCGCCGTCATTACCGAATCTTTGATATCTTGTGAATTTTTCTCTAAATCGATTTCGGAAACATTTTTTTCGATTTTGCTGATATCCCCAATCAGAGTTTGCAAGTGTGAAGAAATTTCTTGAGATTTTTCATCATCCGTATATTTTTCAAAATATTCTTTTTGATACTCAATTAAATCTTTTATGCTGTGGATTTCATCTTTAATCTCTGACACATCCGTATTTGCAAGTGCCTCAACTTTATCCTGCAACAATTCAAGCATTTTTGCAATTTTATCATCCGAATTATCAAGAGTAGAGAAAAGACTTTGCTGTTCTTGAATTAAATCTCTAATATCATCAATACTTTCTTCAAGATAAGAATTGTCATCCGCCGCTAAAATATCAACTTTGCTGTGAAGTTCGTCTATTCTGTCAGATAAATTTTGAGAAGAATCAGAAATCAAATCTTCCAACTCAGAATTATCAGCCATTGCAAGAACATCTACTTTTGTATGCAAATCGGTTACACTGTCTTGAAGTTTTTGAGTTGATGTCGCAACCAAATCCTCAAGTTCGGAATTATCAGCCATTGCCAAGACATCGACTTTTGTGTTCAAATCTGTCAAAGATTTTTCAAATTTTTCAGTAAACGCACTAATTTTGTTGGCATTATCGTCTTCCAAAGAGGCTACTTTTTTCTGAACTTCACCGAGCAAATCTTGAATATTTTTGCAAGCAACGCTCACATAATCCAATTTTTCTTCGCTGCCATTGAGTGCAATCGCATCAATTTTTGAATGAAGTTGTTCAAGCGAGAATTGAATATTTTCACAATCCTTTACCACAACCTCGTAATCTTTTGCTGCCAAAGCAACCGAAACACCGTCCAATTCGGTCTTAACGCTGTTCAAAATCGAATTGATTCTTTCGGAAGACTCGTCTATTGCATCAAAAAGTTCTGTATTGTCTGCCATAGCGATTACGTCAACTTTTTGATCAAGTGATGTGAATTTTTCGTTCAAAGTGTCAATCGTTTCATCCAAAACTTTTTTAACACTTTCAACCACACGTTGAGAAGAATCGTTCATCACAAATCCTTCTTCCACCTGCATTTTCAAAGCTTCCAGTCTGTCAAAAGTTTCTTGACTGTTATCTTTTAAAATTTGAACGATTTCATTATTTTCTAAAATCCCCGAAATCCACTCCTGCAAATCCTTTTGGCTAGTAAGGAGTTTTTCATCCAACGTACCTTCCACCTGCTCCAAAAGATTTACGAGAGAATGTTCGTATTCTTTTTGATTTTCTCGGATTTGGTTGTTCAATTCTTCGATTGTCGATTTCCAATTTTCGGAAATTTCGTTATTTTTTTCAAGAACAGCACTGACATTGGCGTCGATTTTATTTACCACATTTTTAACGAGTTCAAAATTCTCTTCCGTAAAATCGCTCACAGAAGTTTCTAACCCGCTCACACGAGCAACAATATCCTTGTAAGACGCCTCGATTTTGCCGTAAGTGTCTGCACCTTGACTCAATTCGTCCTTGATTTCCGCAATCAAATTGAGGTAGGAAAGTTGGATTTGATTTTTCATCTCGTCCGTAAATTTTTCAAAATCAAGTTCGGAGAATTTGTCCAAAGCTGATTTTACACCCTCAAATTCCTTCACGAGATTTTCGCCATTTTCTGTCAAAGCATTGACTACATCAGTTTTTACAAGAGAAAATTCCGTTTTGATTTCGGAAATTTTTTCCTCCAAATTTTCAAGAATTTCTTTGCGGGAATTGTTCTGATTTTCTTTCAAATCCGTAAGATTTGTCGAAATATAACCCAGCCCTTTGTCTACAAAATCGATATTTTCCCGCATTGAAATTTTTATATTTTCGCTCATGCCGGATTTGTAATTTTCGATTTGCGAAGTAATTTCACCAATTTTGTCCACCACATTTGAGAAATATTCGTCCAAAGTTTCAGTCTTGATATCATTGAAGGAATTTAACTTTTCTCTTACCGCACCGACTTCGTCTTTCAAAGAAACGACTTCTTCAAAAGAATTTTCCAATTTCAGATTTGTGTCTTTAGAAATATTTTCAACTGACGAAATGTATTGTCCGATTTTTTCTTGAATTAGGTTCAAATTTGTTTCGTAAGTCGAATAATTATCCTTCAATTCTGCCTCAAGGGAAATAAGTTTTTCCTTCAAGACATTCAAATTTTCGCCCGACAAATCTTTTACCGAGTCCAAAAGTCCGTTAATTAAATCAGTGATTTCAGAAATTTTTTCGATTGTTTCAAATTTGTGTTTTTCACTGCAATCTGCAAGCTTGTCTTCAACCGATTTCAACTGTTCGGACAAATTCAATTTCAGACTTTCATCGAGATTTTCGATATCTTCAGAAAGTTTTTTGATTTCTTCTGCTTTTTTACCCAAAACATCAGAGGTGATATTTTCTTGAGAAACCCTCATATCCTCCGAGAAGGCAGCCAGAGCGTCTTTTATTGCATAGAGATACTCGCTCAAGTGGGAGGCTGTATTTTCTTTGAATTCACTAATCATGCCGGCAGATTCTCTGACACCTGTCATAATTTGCGACAAATAATCTTTTTCGGTTTGAGCAATTTCGCCTTTTATCGTTTCAACCCTGTCAACCGCAACCGCAATATCGTTTTTTAAATCCGAAATTTGATTTGAAAGATTTGTTCTTACATTGAGAGAAATCTCGTCAATTTTACTGTTTGCGGTAATCAAAGACCCGAGAATTTGTTCCCTGTCTAACGCACTTTTCGTGAGATTTTGGGTTACTTCATCTACCTTGTTACCGTTTGTGGAAATCATTTCCTTAATTTGATTTCTGTCAACCGCCCCAAAAGTAATACCCGAAAGAATTTCGCCAATTCTGCCGTCGGTTGTATCGAGGCTGTCTTGGAATTTGCCGTTTTGAGCGTTCAAATTATTCAAAATCGCCATTAATTCGTCGATTTTTGAAACGATTTCAGTTTTGTTAGTATTTGCGGTATGCACACAATCCGTAAGTTTGTGGATACTTTGAGTGTTTGACGAGGTTACGTCACTTTTCAATTTTTCCAAACTGCCGTACAAAGCACCGATTGCTTGTGCCAACATATCGTAATCCGTTTTTATATGACCATTTACGTCATCTTGAACCTTTTGGATAAGTTCTTCAAGCTGACTTTTGAGGGAATTTAAACTTTCGAGATTTTTTTCGGGATACGTTTCTTCAAAAGCGGAGGTTTTTTGATAAAGTGCAGCCATTCCGTTTTTCAAGTCTTCAAAAACTTGGTCTTTATCGGAAGATATAGACAAAATTTCATTTTTAAAACCTTCCTCCATTCGGCGAAGTTCTTCAAAAAATCTGCTTATATTTTCGTTATCAGAATTTTCAAGCATACCTTTCAGAGTTTTTAACTCTTCTTCAAAAGTTTCTAACCTCTGCATTTGGGCTGAACTTCCGTTTTCAAAACTATTTTTCAAACCCTTCATTAACGCAGTCTTTTCTTCGTCATTCAGGGCAAGATTGTCTATTTTAGAATTAATCCCCGCCAAAACTTTGTTAAATTCGTCAATATCGTATGCCATTAAAATCCACTTTCTTTTAATATATAAATATCCCTCTATATAATATTAGCAGAATTAGGGCAAATTAAGCAAAATGTTAACCTTTTTTATTACGACTTGTAAAGATTAATGTTTCATTTGAAAATAAAAGTGCTATAATAATGAGTGGACATGGGTGAGCAAGAAAGGATAGTATGGGTAAAATAGTTATTGACGAATCAAGATGTAAGGCATGCTATTTGTGTATAGACGAATGCCCTAAAAAATTGATAAAGAAGAGTGAAAAGACAAACAAGTTGGGAGATCACCTAGTAGAATTTTGTGACCCGAACAATGAATGCTTGGGCTGTGCAATGTGTGCTACAAGATGCCCCGATTTAGCTATATGCGAAGTTTACAAAGGATAAATAAATATGGAATGTTTACAAAAGACAAAGAAAAAAGTTTTAATGAAAGGTAACTATGCAATCGCAAATGCCGCAGTTATGGCAGGATGTGAATGTTATTTCGGTTATCCTATTACCCCGCAGAGCGAAATCGGGGAATTTATGAGCGGAAAAATGCAAGAATTAAAAAGAGCTTATGTTTCTGCCGAAAGTGAACTTGCCGCAATCAACATGGTTATCGGAGCATGTTCAACCGGTGCAAAAGCAATGACTTCTTCATCTTCTTGTGCTGTTTCTTTAATGCAAGAAGCCATTTCGTATGCTTCTGCGGACGAATTGCCTATCGTTTTAGTAAGTGTTATGAGAGGCGGCCCCGGACTCGGAAATATTTATCCTTCTCAAGGGGACTACAACCAAGCGGTAATTGGCGGCGGAAACGGCGATTATCAAACAATCGTTCTTGCACCTTCTACTGTTCAAGAATGTGTTGATTTAACGTACAAAGCCTTCTACCTCGCTCACAAATACAAAAATCCGACAATCTTACTTGCTGACGGACTTTTGGGGCAAATGATGGAACCTGTAGAATTTACGGAATACCCGTACCCTGAAATCGACAATTCAAGTTGGGCTCTTTCGGGAGCTAAAGGCAGAAACGGCAGAATTATCCGTTCTTATGCACCTTTAGCAGAAAATCAATGTGTATTTTTAAACAAACTTTACGGAAAATACAAACAAATTGAGGAAAACGAAACTGAATGGGAAGAAATTGACACAGAAGATGCAGACATCGTTCTTATTAGCTTCGGAAGCCCTTCAAGAAACGTTAAATCCGCAATGAAAATTTGCAGAAAAGAAGGCTTAAAAGTCGGATTTTTAAGACCGATTACGCTTTGGCCGTTCCCGAGCAAGAGAATTGCGGAACTTTCTAAGAAGGTTAAAATGTTCTTGGATATTGAAGTAAATATGGGACAAATGCTCAAGGACGTAAAACTTGCGGTTAACGGTGCAGTTCCGGTTGAATTTTTCAACAGACCGGTCGGAAATCCGCCTGAAGTGGACGATATAGTTAACAAAATTAGAGAAATAATGAAATAGGATTAAATATGGCAGTACAGACATTTAAATTACCAAAATCTTTAAAAGAGGGTGCAAAATTTTCATTCTGCCCCGGTTGTGACCACGGTGTTGCAGTCAGAATATTAGCAGAAGTTCTTGATGAACTCGGACTCACTGAAAATACAATTACGGCTACCTCTATCGGTTGTTCGGTTACTATTTACGACTTTATAAATGTAGATGCGATAGAAGCACCTCACGGCAGGGCTCTTGCAGAAGCTACAGGCATAAAAAGAGCAAGACCCGACAAATGTGTTTTCACATACCAAGGTGATGGCGACTTTGCCTCAATCGGTATCGGGGAAAGCCTTCACTGTGCATTAAGAGGGGAAAACATTACTGCAATATGTATCAACAACACGACATACGGTATGACCGGCGGTCAGCTCGGGCCTACAACCTTATTAGGACAAAAAACAACAACTTCTCCGACAGGCCGTAACGTAGAATATTACGGATATCCTATCAAAATTGCGGAACACATTGCACTCTGTGACGGAACAGCTTACAGTGCAAGAGTTTCACTCGATACGGTCGCCAATATTAAAAAAGCTAAACAAGCTATCAAAAAAGCGTTTGAAATTCAGATGAAAGGGCTCGGATTTACATTTATTGAAATCCTTTCTACATGCCCGACTAACTGGAAAATGACACCTGAGCAAGCTCATGATCGTGTGAGAAATCAAATGATGGAAGTATTTAAACCGGGTGTTTACAAAGACATTACAGCAGAAAAGACAGTTTAGACAAGAGGTTTTAAAACAAATTATGGAAAAGAATTTTGTAATAGCAGGTTTTGGCGGACAAGGGGTGCTTCTCGCGGGAGAAGTTCTCGCAAACGCATTTATGCTTGATAATAAAAACGTTACTTGGTATCCGTGCTACGGTGCTGAAATGAGAGGCGGAACGGTTAATTGTGAAATCGTTATGAACGATACGGAAGAAGTCAGTGCCGTTAACTTGAAAGAGGCAGATTTTGTCGTTGCATTGAACCAAGCCTCTGTTGAAAGATTTGTTTCAAAGGTTAAAAAAGGCGGTTGGATGATTGCAAACTCTTCACTTGCAAAAGAAATCAAAACAAGAGATGACATCAATTATGTCTTTGCTCCGATGACAAAAATGGCTGAAGAAATCGGCAACATCAAGATGACAAATATTCTTGCCCTCGGGATTGCAGCAAAAGTCAGCAAGTTGACTTCTATTGAAACATTGACAAATGCTCTCGACAACGTAATTCCGCCACACAGAAAAAATCTTTTGCCACTTAACTTAAAAGCATTAAAAATCGGTTATGAGTATGATTTATTGCATGCTTAACATAAAATCACCTAAAAAGTCGATTTAAATTTTTCTAAATGAGATTATTCTAATAATGTAGATAACAAAGAAAGGAATTTTCCCTGTAAATTTTATCTGCAACGTTATTATTCATGAGGTTTTTCGAGTGAAAAAGGAATTAATCAAATCCATAAAAGAGAAAGAAAGTCAGCTTACAAGATTGAAAACTCACGTCAACAAAAGCGTGATATGTTCTGAGCTGTATAACAAAGTCGTTTTAGAAAAGGCAATCCTAAAAAAAGAATTGGATGATATTCAAAAAAACTCTTTTGCAAACAAAGTTCGCTATCTGTTTCCACGCAAAAAGAACAGAATTTGCGATTACTTTAAAACAAGTGTTTAAAATTTTAAAACAGCTAAAAATTTATCCGTTTAATTTTTCATATAATGCAATAACGTTTTTATGAATTTCTTCGATAGACTTTGATGCATCCAACACTTTAACCCTATTTGGTTCTTGTTTTGCGATTTCCAAATATCCGTTACGAACCCTGTTAAAGAATTCAATACCTGCACTTTCCATTCTATCTTTCGTATCACCGACACGAGCCATAGAGGTTTCCACATCTATATCAAAAATCAATGTCATATCCGGTTTTTTGCCGTTAGTTGCAATAGAATTTAACCGTTT
>ONYB01000129.1 GCA_900321895.1 uncultured Brachyspira sp. | reverse complement strand
CGCTCTAATAACTGCTTTGGTGCGTAGCACCTGATTTGAACTTATTACCTTATTCACTTATTCACCTATTAACTTTTTTTGTAACGGACTTATCGCCTTATAGTCTTATCGCCCTCGCATTGTAAACTTTTGTAAATACTTTTTACAAAAAACGCAAAATTAAAATTTCAGGTGAATTAATAGAAGTGAAAAGATTGAAAAAACTAACACTACCCAATATAAATACCATAACAATACTATAACATAACCAAAATAACCAACCTTGACCTCTTGATAATCCAAAATAAAGAGGTCTTTTTTTGGCAATTTTTTATGTATTTGTGTTTTTATATTAATATAAGAATTTTTATGGGGAAATTTGCATGCTTAAAATTAATCCATACGGTTTACAAGGCGTAAATTTTACGACCGCTCCAAAAAAAGAAAAGACATCCTTTCAAGGTTCGACAAATCCGCAAAATATAGATGCACTGCCTGACGTTCCACGGGATTACTCCGTCAAAAAACCGATGGCATACACAAAAACAGGCGAATTGAACCTTCCGTACGACACAAAAGCCCACATGTACAAGCTGGCAAACGGTCAGCGTGTTGTCGTAATTCCGAAAGAAGGTGCAAAAACCTTCCTAGAAACCTACGTAAATACAGGTTCTCTAAACGAATTTGACAACATTCGAGGAATTAGTCACTACATTGAGCATAATCTATTTAACGGCTCGGACGGATTAGAAGCAGGAGAATTCTTTGCAACAACCGACAAAATGGGTGCGGACACAAATGCCTCAACCTCTTTTGCAGAAACTAACTACTACATCGGCTCAAACCTCCTTAACGAAGGAGATTTGGAAAAGAAAATAAAAATTCATGCCTCAATGCTTGAAAGTCCGAATTTTGTCCAAAACATGCTCGACAAAGAAAAAGGAATTGTTAACTCCGAAATCAACATGGTAACGGCAAATCCCGAAAACATTGCGGTAAACAACACCCTAAAAAATCTTTTCGGCTACAAAACCACAAGTCCTGACCTCATAGCAGGTTCGACCTCAAACATTACAAATCTTACAAAAAAAGATGTTGAAGATTATTTCAACAGAAACTATTACCCTGCAAATATGGTCACGGTGATTTGCGGGGACATCAAGCCTGACGAAGTTATGCCACTTATGTCAAAATACTTCACCTCAACAAAAGCTCCAACCCAAGTTCAACACAATGAGCCGATAAAAGAGCTTGAAAAAACGGTGCGAAACGACATAATTTCGGACAAAGCTACCTCGGCAAGCGTGGTTTTAGGCTTTGCAGGCCCTGAAAACAACAATTCCAAAGACAGAATATTGGCTTATGCCCTAAGCACGCTGATTACGAACTCGGATGACTTGAACAAAGAACTTACGAGCCTCAACACCTCGCTCTATTCAGGTTGCGAAAAAATGGGAACAAAACCCTCCGCAAAGCAAGCTATAATTTTGAATTCCGACATGAGTGAAGAAAACTCCGAAAAGTTTTTGAAATCAGTTTACAAAGAACTCAACAAACGTCTGAACACTCCGCCAACACAGGACGAATTGAACATGGTCAAGAAAAAAATGTTGAGGAATTTTTCGGGAATGTTTGAGTGCTCCTGTGCAATCAACGAGATGACGGGCAAAGCGATTTTGGAGGACAATCTCGCCTCTATTACGGATTTTGAAAAAATCGTAAACGAAATGACACCGCAAGACTTAGTCAATACGGCTCGAAAATATTTCAACCCGAACAAAGCCGCAATCACTGTAATGCACCCGACTTCCGCCAACTCCGAAACAATTTCTAAAAATCACAACTCGGTGGCTTTTACGGGGTCACTCCACAAAACAGCAATAAATATGGATGAGGTGAACGAATACAAACTTCCAAACAATGTCAAACTTGTCACAAACAATACTCAAACCCGAAAATCGACCTATACACTTTCGTTTGACACCGAAAAACCGATAGAAATCACAAACCCTGCCGCACCGTTTGTTTTGAACAATATTCTAAACAAAGGTTCGCTATTCCGTGATGACGACAAATTCCGCTCGGACAACAACAAAGATGATATTCATCTTGCATTTTCGTTTGGCGACCAACACGTTTGTTGCTACGGCGACACAGACAATTCGGATGTGTTAAAATCGCTTGCAACGGCAAAGGAAGTCCTTTTTGCCCCGAGATTTACTCAAGAAACCCTTGATGATGTAAAAAAACAAATCAAAGATGAGATTTTACGTTCCGAAAAGACGCCGACGGAAAAGCTCAACGCCGAATTATACAAAGGTCATTTGGCAGGAATTACGGAAAAAGAAGTTTTGGAAAATCTCGACAAAGTAACCCTTGACGACCTAAAAAATCTATACTCCCAAGTTATGTCGAATGCAAAGGGAGCGTTTACGATTTCGGCACCGCTAAGACAAAACCCTGAACTTATGAACGGAGTTCTCGGCGAAATCTCGACATTGCCGACCGTAAAAGATTTTTCACCAAAACTTTACGAAGATTTCAAACCGCAAAACAAGTCAAAGGTTTTGACGGACACTCACAACAAAAATCAAGCGGATATCGTTATGGCATACAAATTCAAGGTTAACGGGAATTTGAAAGACAGCGTAACGCTTGAATTGCTGAACAATATTCTCGGCGGAGGTCCGTCGTCAAGGCTTTTCAACGATTTGAGAGAAAAGCAAAAACTTGCGTACGCAGTTCGTTCAGGACTGGACAATTCGCACGACACAAAGGTTTTGAAACTTTCAATCGGGACAACGACAGAAAACAAAGACACTGGTGAAATCAGCTACGACAACCTTCAAAAATCCGTAGAAGGGTTCAAAAATCACGTTCAAAAACTAAAAACAGAACGAGTTACGCCTGAAGAATTGCAGAACGCAAAACTTGCCCTGAAGGACTCGATTTTGACAATGAACCAAGCAGGTGCGGGCAAATGCGACACTCTTGCCTCTTCAATTAATACACCATACGGCATTACAAGAGCAAACCAAATTTTGGACATAATAGACACAATTACGTCGGACGACGTCTACAATGCCGCAAACTACATTTTCTCTCAAAAGCCTGTCTATTCAATCGTTGCGTCCGAAAACACGTTGAAGAACAACGCAAATTATTTGAAAGCTCTTGAAGCTTAGGGATTAAACGTTCGGCAAATCGCCTTTGACATCAGCGATTTCGTCACATCCGAGTTCAAAGACATCGTGAAGTGCCTTAACCGCTTTATGAGCGTCTTCTTTATTAACAAGGCAAGAAATTTTGATTTCGGAGGTTGAAATCATCTTGATGTTGATGTTTTCTTTTGCCAAAGTTTCAAACATAGCGGACGCAATCCCCGGACGGTCAATCATGCCTGCCCCGACGATGGAAACTTTTGCGATTTCAGGATTTACTTGAATTTCGCCGTATTTCATTTCAGGTTTAAGTTTATTCAAAGTTTCAACAGCTTTGTCTGTATCCGAACTATCAATCGTGAAAGCGATGTCGTTTGTGTTAGAAACTTTTCTTGCGTAAGATTGGATAATCATATCAACCGAAATATTTTCTTTTGCAAGGTTTGAGAAAAGTCTTGCAGCCTGCCCCGGAATATCAGGTACATCGCATACCACAATTCTTGTTTGCGACAAATCAGCAGCAACCCCTGCTACAGGTTTATAAATTTCCATATTATCCACTCCTAAAATTAAAGTACCTTCGTTTTCGACATTAAAACTGCTGCGAACTCTCATCGGAACATTGAATTGTTTTGCAGTTTCAACACTTCTCGGGTGCAAAACATTTGCTCCGGCATGGGCAAGTTCAAGCATTTCTTCATAAGAAATTTCATCCAATCTTGAGGCATTCGGAACAATTCTCGGGTCAGTTGTATAAACTCCCTCAACATCCGTGTAAATATCACATCTTTCGGCATTCAACGCTGCCGCAAGTGCAACAGCAGAAGTGTCAGAACCGCCACGCCCGAGAGTTGTAATCTCACCGTTTTCTGTAACCCCTTGAAATCCTGCAACTACTATAATTTTTCCTTCTTGTAAATTCTTTTTTAGTTTTTCGGTTTCAATTTTT
>ONYB01000012.1 GCA_900321895.1 uncultured Brachyspira sp. | reverse complement strand
GCAAACGAACTTTTGGGTCATCCTGCCGATGAGGCGGCATTGTTGTCGATTGCGACTGAGGTTGAGGGTCATCCTGACAACGTTACACCTGCTATTGTAGGGGGATTGACGATTACTTCAAGTGAAGATGACGGCAGTATTGTTTATCGCAAACTAGATTGGCCGCAGGAATGGAATTTGACACTTTGTATCCCTGAATATGAGCTTGCTACAGATATTTCACGTTCTGTTTTACCTAAAGAAGTTCCTATGCAGGACGCTATTTTTAACGCACAGCGTATGGCGATGTTTGTCGAAGCCGTTCATACAAAGGATTCTGCTCTTATGAAATTGGCCTTGAAAGACAGGTTGCACCAGCCTTACAGAACAAAACTCGTTCCCGGGCTTGAAAAAATAATTGAAAATCTAAAACATGAGGATAACGTTCTCGGGTGTGTTCTTAGCGGTGCAGGACCTTCTATCTTGATAATTTCAGAAAAGAATAATCTCGACAAAATTACATCTATTGTAAAAGACACTTGGGCTGATTTGAACGTCAAGGCAGAAGTTTTGTCGTTGCCTATTGAAAGAAACGGTGCAACTGTTATTAAAAACGAAGAATAACCCACCGAGCAGGCTAAATTTTACCAGTCGCTGATTTTTATAGCATTAAAAGGACAATTTAGTGCTGCGTCAATGCAGTTGTCTTCTCGTCCCGAGATTTTTTCCGGATTTGCGATGACTTGATTTCCGAAAATGTCAAAGATTTCGGGGCATAGTTTTGTGCAAATTCCGCAGGCTGTACATTTTGAGGAAACAGAAACTTTCATAAAGACCTCCAAAAATATTATTTAAGGTGTAGTGCAGAATTTCATCGGACTTTTTGGCTAGATAAGATTAAAGCCCCGAGGTGATGCTCGGGGCTTTATGATGAAAGGAGGCTTGTTTTTGTGGGGTATTAACCGCCACCGCCGGTGTATTCCGGTACGAAATCTTTTTGGCTTGATTTTTCCATTTGTGCTGAAGCTTGTTCTTGACCTTCGATAAGCTTGATTTGTGATTCTATAGCATTCTTTTCAAGTGTCAATGCTTCTTCTTCATTTTTAAGAGGTTCAAGCTGTGCTTCTTCAAATTCTTGTATTGAATTTTCTATTAGAGCTTGTTGCTGCGATGCTTGTAATGCGTTTTGCTGTTGAGCCATTGTAAATACACTTTGTGCTTTTTGCATTTCAGCCATTTTTTGTTGATCAGAAAGAGTGGTGTCCCCATTTATTGCACTCATACTAGACTGATATGCTGCATAAGCACCCTGATTCCAAACACTCTGCATAGATTTTAAGTTCATAGTTTGGGCATTTTTCATTTGTGATATTTGTTTTTGGACGTCATTACTGCGTCTGTTGACACGTTGCATTCTAAGCGTTACGGAGGTCAACTGGTTTTGCAGTCGAATCCGCTGAACGGCACTATAGCTTTTTAGAAATGCTCCTGTTAGGAATCCCATGTCTATATCCTTCGTGTTTGTACTCTTAAATATATAAAGTATATATGTTGGCGAAAATTGCTTAATTTACGGAATTTTTGTTACAAAAGTTAATATATTTATAGCATTTTGTCTTATTGTAAAGTTTGGTTCTTTTTGATAGTATTTTTTAGAGGGATATTTAATATAGGAGATACTTGATGCTCAAATATTTTAGAGGGAAAAACCTGATTTTTTTGATTTTGGTAATCTTTTTACTACTCATGATTCCAAAAATTACGGGAATAATTATGTTATTTTTTGCGGCTTACGTAATTGCTTGTGCACTAAATCCGTTTGTCGTGAAGCTGCAAAAGAAATTCTCTCGCAGTGCTGCGTCAGCGATAGCAGTGCTTACAAGCACTCTTGCCGTGTTTGCTTTGTTTGTCCCGATTGTTATGATTGCTTACAAAGAAATAGGTGCTTTCATCATTGGTCTGCCCGAAAGAATTGTTGCAATCATCACAAATCTCTCAAATTTCAGTATTTTTGGGCACAAATTGCCTGAAATGATATCTTTAGACAAGGTTATGAACGCATCTCCGGATGTGGCACAAAGTCTCGTCAACCAGTCCCTGACCGTAACGGTTGGAATCTTTCAGGTATTCGTAATTATCGTTGCCCTCACTATGATTATTTATTATATTCTTGCTGATAAAAAATATCTTAAAGATAAATTTATTGAATTTTTCCCGCCTCAATATAAAGAAAAAGCATCCGGAATTCTTTCCGAAATAAGCAGAAAAGTCGGCGGTTACGTCAGAACACAAATTTTATCAATGATTGCTGTCGGCTTGATGATAACAGTTGTACTTTTGGTACTCGGCGTTGATTATGCGTTTTTACTCGGTTTAGTTGCGGGTATTTTAGATATAATCCCGCTTTTAGGCCCTACGATTGCTCTTGTCGCCATTTTACTTGTAGCTTACCAACTCGGACTGGTTAAAATAATCCTTATTGTTGCAGGATTTTTGATTGTTCAACAACTGTCAAATTATATAGTAAGACCGATACTTTTTGGCAAATTTATGCAATTACATCCGCTTATGATTTTCTTGGCATTGTTTTTATCAGAACAATTCCTTGGTTTCTGGGGGGTAATTCTTTCACCTGCAATCGCTGCTATGATTTGCGTTTTGATTGACGAACTATACCTTGCACCAATCAATGCAACCGCTACGGAAGGTAATTCGGATGAATAACAGCGAAACTTATCTCTATTCGCCAAAGGTTTCACAAGACGCAGATTACAATGTGTGGATGGCATACCCCGGATGTGAAGCGTTTGCGATGTCCTCGCTCGGTTATTTGTGGCTGTTTAAGCAACTGGATGAGCAAGAATATATCATTGCGGAACGGGTTTATTCGGACAGCAACAAATCTGATTTCGATGCACGAAATGTCGATTTAATCGGGTTCTCGTTCTCATTTGATACGGATTTTTTAGAGCTTTTCAAAATTCTTGATAATTTTAATATTCCAATAAAAGCCAAAGATCGAGATAATTCGCACCCGCTTTTATACGCAGGAGGCCCTGTTGTGACCGCAAATCCCGAACCTTATGCGGAGATTATTGATTTCTTTATTCTTGGGGACGGTGAGGACGTAAATCTGCAAGCGATTAGAATTTGCAAAGATAATCGAGATTTGACGAAGGCGGAAATTTTAGCGAAATTGGCAAAAATTGACGGAATTTATGTCCCATCTGTCAATCACGGTATTGTAAAAAAAGCTACAAAAAGACTTCAAGAGGTGATTTATACACCGATTTTGAGTGAAAAAGCCTTCTTCCCGAATACTTTTATTATTGAAGTTGCAAGAGGATGTGCAAACCGTTGCGGGTTCTGTATTGCTTCTTACTTGAATTTACCGTTCAGATTTTTGCCTTACGAAAAAATCATTGAGGCGATTGACTTGGGACTTGAACACACAAATAAAATAGCACTCTTAGGTGCTCAACTGTCCGCTCATCCTAAGTTTAAAGAGATTTGTAATTACGTATATCAAAAAATCAAATCGGGGCAGGAAATTGAAATGAGCGTGTCCTCCCTTCGTGTTGATACTATTACGCCTGAAATCCTTGAAACACTCAAGGCCGCGGGGCAAAAGAATTGCACCCTTGCGATTGAGGCGGGAAGTGAACGTCTTCGCAAGGTAATTAACAAAAATCTTACAGAGGAGCAAATTTTTAAAGCAATAGATATTGCACAAAATGCGGGATTAAAAGGGTTTAAATTCTACGGTATGCTCGGTTTGCCGACAGAAACTCAAGAAGATTTGGATGAGATGATTTCGTTGGCAAAACGAATTAAGCAGAAATACAAAGGTTTTGACATATCGTTCGGGTTTTCGACTTTTGTTCCGAAACCGCATTCACCGTTCCAATGGTTTGGACGTGAAGATAACAAAACCTTAGAAAAAAAAGAAAATTTTATCAAAAAAGAAATGCACAAAATCGGGGTTACGGCAACTGTTTCGAGTGCAAAATGGGATTATTGGCAAGCAGTTCTTTCTCGTGGTGATAAGAATTTGACAGATTTTCTTATTGATGTTTATAAAAAAGGCGGTAAGCTTGGAGCTTTTAAATCTGCGGCAAAAGAATTAAAAATTGACACAGATTATTACGCATTACAAAATTACCAGCTTGAAAAAGATTTGCCGTGGAATTTTATAGAAATTTCCCCGAAATCGGAATTTTTAAAGCAGGAATGCCGAAAACTGACGGGTTATAATGGCGTATAATCCGAATATACGAGGCTTTTCCAGCTTTCAAAATAACTGATTTGAGTAGCACTGCCGGTTTTAATATAAATATGTTGCATTCCCGAATGCGGAATGTTCAATGCGTCGCAAATTGCCGCCTTAATTACATCAGGGTGGGTTACGATAATAATTCTGTTGCCGATATTTTCTTCAACAAGGGTGTTTATTGTATTTGAAACTCTCGTAATAAAATCGGTTACGCTTTCAGCGTCGTCAGGAGTTGCAATATTCGGCTGAGAAATCAAACGTTGCAACAATTCTGGATTTTCTCTCTCTACCTGTTCAAAAGTTTTGCCGTTAAAACTACCGCACTTGCGAGGTTTTAGACCTTCTGCAATATCAAAATCTTTTTTATAAACTTTCGAGATAAGTTTTGCAGTTTGCAAACATCTTGAAGCTGATGACGAGTAAATTTTGTCATTCTTAACTCCACGCTTTCTCAAATAGTCACAAATCTTATCAATTTCTTCATAGCCGGCTTCAGTAATCGGCGGATAGTTTTCGACATCCGAAAATCTGAATTCGTCTGAATATATGGTTGCTCCGTGGCAAATAAAAGTTATTTTACATTTTCTGCTGAAATACATTTTTACCTCAAATCTTTATTTTTCTTAATTATAACACATATTTTCTCTTTTGTAGTAAAATAAAAATCAATCAGACAGATGAAATTAAGGAGAAATTATGAGGGGAAAAGCTTTTAAGTTCGGAGATAACATTTCTACAGACCACATTGCACCGGGGAGATTATTCCATTTGAGATCAAATTTGCCTGAGTTTGCAAAGCATGTTTTGGAAGATGCAGATCCTGAATTTGCGTCAAAAATGAGAAAAGGTGATTTTGTCGTAGGCGGTAATAATTTTGGGCTCGGGTCTTCACGTGAACACGCTCCACAGATTATCAAAATAGCAGGTGTAGGTGCTGTTATTGCGAAATCTTTTGCCAGAATTTTTTACAGAAATGCCATAAACATCGGACTTTTGGCAATCGAATGCGACACCGACGGAATTAATGCGGGTGACGAGTTAGATTTGGATATTGAAAAGGGAATTTTGACGGATTTAACAAACGGAGCAATTATTCCGATAGAACCGCTCCCGCCTGTAATGATAAAAATGCTTAACGACGGCGGACTTGTCGAACATATTAAGAAAAACGGCGGGTTTAATTTGGAAATGCAGTGAAGAGGTAAATAAGTTAATAAGTTAATAAGTGCTTTACGTTCGCTACGCTCAAAAACAGCTTTGGTGCGTAGCACCCTATAAGAACTTATTCACGAGCCCGCAGGGCGAATTCACTTATTCACTTATTCACTTTTTATTACCCCCCACCTGCTCACAAATTCCGCCGCCCTTGACATCCCGCTATGAGCGTAGTTTAATGAGAGAGTGAAGCAGAGCCGAACCGATTAGGGTGTGGCAGCGTTGATGACACGCTTTATTCTGAAAGAATGGCTCGTTGGCTCGGAATGCGTAAGGGTTTCAGGGTCAATCTTCACAAAACAGTTACTTAATTTAAGGAGAAAACTATGCCTACAATTAACCAGCTTGTACGTTCTGAACGTAAAAAGCTAACAGACAAAACAAAATCTCCTGCTTTGATGGATTGTCCTCAAAGACGTGGAGTATGCACCAGAGTTTACACTACAACACCTAAAAAACCGAACTCAGCTTTGAGAAAGGTTGCAAGGGTTCGTTTGACTAACGGATTTGAAGTTACTTCATACATCCCTGGTATCGGTCACAACCTTCAGGAACACAGTGTCGTTCTTATCAGAGGCGGCAGAGTAAAAGACCTTCCTGGTGTTCGTTACCACATAGTTAGAGGTACTCTTGATACAGCTGGTGTTGCTAACAGAACACAAAGCAGATCAAAATATGGTGCAAAAAGAGCTAAAGGAGGTAAGAAATAATGTCTAGACGTTCTAAACCGGCTAAAAGAGTTCCTTTGGCAGATCCGGTATACAACAGTGTTGATATATCAAAATTTATTAACCGTATCATGAGACGCGGTAAAAAGTCATTAGCAGAAAAAATCTTCTACTCTACTATGGAAAGAATTGAAGAAAGAACTAATGAAAAAGCTATGGAAATTTTCCAAAAAGCTATGACTAACGCAACTCCGTTGTTGGAAGTTAAAGCAAGACGTATCGGTGGTTCTACTTACCAAGTACCTATCGAAGTTAAAGCTGACAGAGGGTTCGCTCTCGCTGCTTCTTGGATTATTGAATCAGCTAAAAAACGTGGCGGTAAATCTTTCATCGACAAATTGTCTAATGAAATTATCGATGCTTCAAACGGTGCAGGTTCTGCTTGCAAAAAACGTGAAGATACCCACAAAATGGCAGAAGCTAACAAAGCTTTCGCTCACTACAGATATTAATTTTTTGATTAATATAACAAAAAGACCTTCCAAAATTTTGGAGGGTCTTTTTATTTTAAATGAGTTTTGCATCCTTTTCAGCAGTGCTCAAAAGCCTTATGTCATACATTTTTTCTAATGTTTCGGTTATCGACGGATTTATTTTGGGCTGACAATTTGATAAAAATATTTTTTTTGCCCCCTTCTTTTTCAGTGAAATCATGTGAGCAATCGAGATGACATCACAACGAGCTATAACTATTGAAAGCTTGTCCGACGTTATCGGTATTCGGCTAAACAGCTCCTTTAAGACCGAATATATTGAGGGCAAATTGTTGGCAAGATTAATTGTAAGCCCGATTTCGCTTTTTACGGACTGAGAAAAAGAAAGCACAAAAGTCTTTCTGCCAAGATGTTTAAAAAGTTGTGAAAAATATTCACTTTGACTAAATCCGCCGTTTGAATGACCTATAATCAGAAGTTTTTCAATTTTACCGTTTGAGATATCTTCTACAAGTTTATCAAACTTTTGAGCAAGTTCAGGCAGGTTACAGCCGATTTTGACATCGGGATAAGTACGACCTTTTGCAAATCCTTTTGCATTAAGGGCAGAATTAATCAGTGGCGAAAAGTCGTTTCCTTCAAGCTTAACGACCCCGTTCGGTTTCAAATCATCCATGGTAAAAAGTCTGCCACGGTAGAGATATTCAATGTTTTGGTAGGAATTCCGTGTCAAAATAATTGCCCCCGGAAAAGTTGCAAAATCAAGAATACAATTTTCACTGCAATCCCCGTAATGTCCTTTTAGGTTTTCGTTCTTTTCAAAAACTCGAAAGGCGTGTGCAATCAGCAAATCGCCATGAGTATAAATATCAATGTCTTTACCTTGCGTTTGAGCTAAAAGTTCTCTCAAATCAACCAGCGAACTTCCAGAAACAAGTATTGCTTTGCCTTTAGTCGTGGTTTTGGACACAGAAACCTCCCTAATTTCACCAAAATTAGAGATTTGTGTTTCAGAAAGTTTTTTTAAAATATTATTATCGCACATCACGATTTTTTCGATTTTTTCTTTTAATTTTTGAGCATGCAAGCGTTTTGAGCCCAAAATTTCAAGCCCTTTTAGAACCTCACGCTCTGCACTCTCGTCGCTTTCACCATAACTTTTCAACTCTAAAAGGTTTATGCAAAGACTTTTTAGGACAAACAGAAGAATTTCGGTCATATTGCGTTGTGTTGTGGAAACATTGTTATATTTCTCCAAAAACATCTTTTCGCCCTGTGAAATTACGCCCGACAAACTCATTTGCGGAGTGATTTTTATTCCGAATTTTAATTCTTCGCACTCCATATCTAGATTTTGACATTCTGCCTTGTACAAATTTCGAGTTTTTATGTACAAACTGTAGTACATGCCAATAATATCAAGCATTTGTTCGTCAGTATAGTCCGCACTAGAAATAATTGAAGCAAGCCCTTTTATTATTGTTGAGGTTTGTTTTTCGACCTCGACGCCAAAATTCTTCAACTTCAACGTATAAAATGACAAGTGCTTTAGAAAAATCAGGATAACCTCCTGCAAAGACGTAATACGAGGGGTTATTGAACATGCTCCTCTTGCGTTGCACACATTGTAGCCACTGCTTTCTTCTGCATTATTAAAATCGTAAAACATTTCAAATCCTTATTTTTTGTAATTTCTGTTTACATAGTCAATAATAATGTCCGATTCGTACATTTTTTCGTTTTTTTCTCTATCAAAAAGAAACGGAACTTGTGCAATTTTGCCAATCTTGATCAACTCGGCATAATTTATCGGATCAGAGACATCCTTTGCCTTAAAATCTATATCATTTTCTTTGAAAAAAGAAAGAACTTTTTGACAGTAAGGACAGGTTTGAGAGTAGTATAATTCTATCATATCGCCTCCTTTTGGTATTTTTATTATAAGACTTTCAATTATTTTTTTATCCCCCTATAAGATTGCACAGGAATAATTTTTATATTAAACTTAGTGTCATGGAAAAGAAAAATATTTTAGTAGTTTTCGGAACTCGTCCGGAAGTAATTAAGTTGGCACCGGTGATATTAGAGCTTAGAAAATATCCCGACAAGTATAATGTTATAGTTTGTAATACGGAACAACAAAAAGAATTGTCAAACCAAACACTTGCGTATTTCGGTTTGAATGCCGATATAAACCTCAATGTAATGCGAGAAAATCAATCCCTAATCGGGGTTCAGACAAGAATTTTGCAGGAATTGGATAAAGTTTATACAGAACACAAGGTTGATGCAACAATAGTCCAAGGTGATACAATGACCGTACTTTGCGGAGCTTTGGCAAGTTTTTATAATAAAATCCCAGTATTCCACGTAGAAGCTGGTTTGCGTTCTTACGATATTTACGAACCGTTCCCTGAAGAGGTTATGCGTCAAATGACATCAAGAGTTGCCGAACTGCATTTCGCACCAACCTTGATTAACAAAGAGGCACTTTTAAAAGAAAATATTGACGAAAAGAAAATTCACGTTGTCGGAAACACCGTAATCGACGCACTTTTCTGTTTATCTGATGAAACAATGAAAAAGGCTTCGGATTTTTACAAAGAAAAAGATATTAAGATTGACGACAAATTGGTTTTGATAACGGCACACAGGCGTGAAAATCACGGTGAAAGAATTGACAGGATTATCGAGGCTATAAAAATGCTCGTAACTCGACACAAAGACCACACTTTTGTAATCCCTGTTCATCCGAATCCGAACGTCAAAAACAAAATCCACGAGCGTCTTGGCAACTACGAAAACGTCAAACTTTTGACCCCGTTGGATTATCCGTACCTTGTGTACTTGATGAAAAACGCAAAATTGATTTTGACGGATTCCGGGGGTATTCAAGAAGAAGCACCATCTTTCGGCTGCCCAACACTTGTTATGAGATATGAAACAGAACGTCAAGAAGGCATTGACGCAGGAGTTTCGACCCTTGTCGGAGCAGATTACGACAAAATTGTTCATTTAAGTGAAAAGATATTATCCGACACTAGAGAAAATACTCGTCTAAAAGCCTCAAACCCTTACGGCAACGGTACTTCCGCAAAGCAGATTGAATTTATCATTGAGGAATATTTTTTAAAGCAAACTGCGGCGAGATAGGTAAATCTGGTAGATTTAAGTGAATAAGTAAATAAGTAAATTCGCCCTAAAGGGCTCGTGAATAAGTTCTTATCTGGTGCTACGCACCAAAGCTATTATTGAGCGAAGCGAACTATATGAACTTATTACCTTATTCACTTATTTACCTATTCACTTATTATCTTATGCTAAAAAAATCCGCTCGGGGGGGAGCGGATGATTAAGGATTATTTTAAGGTTTATAGTTTACAAATTTATCTGCCAAGTCTTTGCATGTGGCGTATAGTGTCAGCTCGTCTTATGGCTTGCTGTACACGGGGATTTTTAATTTTATAGTCAATACTCGGAATTGTGAGCATTTCTCTTTTATAAGTCTTGTACATTTTTATTTCTCTATCTCGCATGTCTTTTTCGATAGCCTCTCGGATTACGTTTTCCTCCGGTTCGCCTTTGATTGAGCATAATTTTATAAAGACTCCGCATAGTGCGATAAATGCAACTATACTCCATGCAATCGTGTTGTGCGATACTGAATCAGTCACAACAACAGGAGCTGACGCAGGCGTATCAAAGATTATGTTTGAATTTGAAATGTCTTTTGCCTGAATTTGAATTCTTACAGAGTTGTTGCCTGTGTTTTCTACAATAACGGTGTTTGCCTGTGAAGTGTTTTTGTACAATGTGCTGATGCTGTTGGCAGAAGTTACACCTTTTACATCCAATGTAATTTTGTTGTCGGAGTTTACTGTTTTTTTGACGCTTGCAACGTTATCTGTTCTCAAGACTACGTTGTACCCGCCGTCCGTGCCTTCCAAAATTACGGTATTCAGCAAATTGTCACTCGCACAAACCGTTGATATTGTCATTATTAATGCTGTAAATAATAAAATTAACTTTTTCATTGTTCCTCTCAAAGTCCCCTAATCCATTTACATATCAAGAATATACTTTTCATGAAATAAAGACATCAATCAATGGTTTATATTTTGTCAACCAATGGATGGAGATTTGCAAGAAAAAAGCCTCCACTTTTTCAGTGAAGGCTTTTTTTATATAAAATCAATAACTATTTTTCACCTTTTTCAGCATGCTCTACGCAGAAGAGATTGAAGTTTTTCAACTCGTTAACCTCTCCGTCAGGCGTTTTTTCAGTCATTGTGTATTTTCTGTTGTTGTTTACTTTAAAGTTTGCAGCGTTTTTAAGTTCTCCATTTGTATCGTTTGTCAAAAGTTCCAAAGAATCAGGCAATGCGTTGAGGGTAAATTCACTAACTTTACCGTTTTCAATGTTTTTTACGTGCAAATGCTCGCCGTCTGTCGTAACTTCTGATTTGTATGTTTTTACGCTACCGTCTTTGTTTACTTTTTGAACATCATAAACATATTTGTTATCTTTTGAAGCCAAACCGTCTAACACCATGTATTGAATGTAGTTCGGATGTTGGAAAGCAAATACGGCAGGGTAGTCACCTTTGTGAACTTTTGGCATGTTCAACTTGTCAACAAATGAGGCTACTGCACGGTTAATTTCATTATTTCTTGTTAATTCTTGCGGTATTCTTACCGTGTCATTTGCAAATTCGATTGTATCGATTTTTGTTTCCGGCAAAACATGGATTGAAGGGTATGTAATGCTTGTGCCGTGGTTGCCGTCAGCCCAGTAATCACATTCGCTTACATCCTTAGAACATCCCGTCAACATTGGCATTGCCGCAAGCGGAACTATTACCATCGCTTTTAGTGCCGAATTGAGTTTGTCGGACGGAACTTTTACAAAAGTAGCATTTCCCGGCATGCTTTCATGCTTTTTATTGTTTATATTTGAGCTTCCACTAAAGTGCGGAGCTGTAATGTTAGGTTGAATTCTGTTGATAATCATTGATACACACATCCTTTCACTGTTAGATTAAATCATGTAAATATAAAATTTTGCCCTTTTTGTTAAGATATATTACAGAAAATAAGCCATGCTGAAATCGAGCGTTTTTAAAAGTTTTTATATATATGTAAACAGTTTAAAAACGGATATTAAGGAGTTAAAAAATGAATGAAGTTGATATTAAAACCAGAGCAAGTTTCAGCAAGAGCGTAAATTCAAAGCCTGTTGAATCAGTTGAAACAGCCGGTTCGCTCGCATATATTAATCCATTTAACTATTTTGCAACAAATTCTTACGATACATTTGATTCATCAAATCCGTTTGCACCGGCAGTTAATTATGCAAATTATTCTGATTGCGGTGGCGAAACAGTTGCTACGTCAAACTTTATGGCAGGATTTGCAAGTGCTGTTGCAACAGTCGGAACTGATTGCGGTGGAGTATCAGACTTCGGTGGCGGAGCTTGCGTAAGTGTTTCAGCCGGATCTTCAGATTGTGGCGGTGGCTGTTCTTCAGGCGGTTTCACTTCCTTCTGCTAAGAATTTAACTTAGGATAAAATAAAGATTTAATGGAAATATAAGAAATGGTAATCAGACGAATTTTATAAATTCGTCTTTTTTATTGTAAAATTTTTGTATGGAAAGTGAGAAAAAATATTATACATATATGCTCCTGATAGAAAACGGAGCACTGTATTGCGGTTATACAGACGACGTAGAACGCCGTTTTAAGGCACATGTTTCAGGAAAAGGTGCAAAGTATACCAAAGCTCACAAACCGCTCCAAATAGCCTACGTAAAAGAGTTTGAAACGAAATCCGAAGCAATGAAAGAGGAATGCAGAATAAAAGCTCTCACACACAGTCAAAAACTCGAATTAATAGAAAAAGAAAATATTTCAAGTTTGTAAAGAATTTGTCGCAAGCACAAAAATAGCGTATTATGTAACTATGAATAATGCTAAAATTGTAATTACAGATGATGAAAAAATTGTAACTTCAGCCTTCAAGACACTTTTGAAAGTTGAGGGCTATAAAGATGTTAATTGCTTCAATAACCCCGTTGAAGCAGTAGAATTTTTAAAAACAAACGAGCCTGACATAATTATTTCAGACTTTTTGATGCCTGAAATGAACGGGCTTGAGTTTTTGAGAAAAGCTAAAGAATTATATCCTGAAGTTAGCATGATTTTGCTGACAGGTTATGCCGACAAGGAAAATGCTATAAAAGCAATCAACGAAATCGGGCTTTACAAATATATCGAAAAGCCTTGGGACAACGATGATTTGCTCTTCAATATCAGAAACGGTATCGAAAGAAGTCACCTTTTGAGTGATTTGAGAGAAAAAATCAATGAGCTTGAAAAAGCTAAAAAACAACTCGAAAAGTATTCAAATAAACTCGAAAGCCTTGTTGCAGAACGGACACAAGAACTTTCCGTTGCAAACAGCAAACTTTCGGGAATTATTAACTATTGTGCCGACGGTATTATTATAATCGACGCCGACGGTAAAATTGAGCAAGCAAATCCGGCATGCGAAAATATGACGGGTTTGAGTGAAAGTGCTCTAAAAAAGAAGAAATTCCAAGAAATTGCTTGTCTTTCTCCGCACAGTTTGGACAACAGTCCCGCAAACGGTGTAATTTTCGGG
>ONYB01000092.1 GCA_900321895.1 uncultured Brachyspira sp. | reverse complement strand
TACACCTACAGAAACTCTATTCCAACAATGTCGATTTTAACAATCACGTCAAACGTTGTTTACGGAAAGAAAACCGGAAACACTCCTGACGGAAGAAAAGCCGGTGTTCCGCTTGCTCCGGGAGCTAACCCTATGCACGGACGTGATGAAAACGGTGCCGCAGCATCACTTGCTTCTGTAGCAAAACTTCCATTTAATGACGCACAAGACGGGATTTCCAACACATTCTCAATCATTCCGAATGCTCTCGGCAAAGACGAAATTTTTATGGGAGATTTGAGTGTAAGCCTTGATTGCGGATGTGCAGAAGGAAATTGTAACTAAAAATGTATCGGTCGGGCACACCTATTATGTGCTCGACCACCAACAAAAACTAAGAAAGGGAAATTATCATGCCTACAACAATGCAGGAAGAAAATTTAATAAACTTAATTGACGGATATGTCGAAAAAGGCGGACACCACCTTAACGTAAATGTTTTCAACAGAGAAACATTACTTGATGCACAAGCTCATCCTGAAAAATACCCTCAACTGACAGTAAGAGTATCGGGTTATGCCGTAAACTTCATCAAGCTCACAAAAGAGCAACAAGACGACGTTATCTCAAGAACCTTCCACAAGGCAATGTAGAAAGGTGGGTGGGGAAAATGTTAATGTCCCCACCAACATAAGTAAATAAGTTAATAGGTGAATAAGGTAATAAGTTCTTTTCGTTCGCTTCGCTCAATATCAGCTTTGGTGCGTAGCACCTGATTTGAACTTATTCACGAGCCCGACAGGGCGAATTCACCTATTCACTTATTCACCTCAATTAAGGAAACCCACCAATGCAAACCACACAAAAAGCAAACATCCACTCAATAGAAAGTTGCGGAACTGTTGACGGGCCCGGCATACGTTTCGTTGTATTTATGCAAGGTTGCCCATTACGATGCAAATATTGCCACAACCCCGACACTTGGTCTACCGAAAATAATCAACAAATGACCGTCGACGAAATTATGAAAAAATACGACGGAGTGAAAGAATTTGTTCACTCCGGAGGAATTACCGTAACCGGCGGAGAACCTCTTTTACAAATTGATTTTGTAACCGAACTTTTTAAAACTGCTAAAGAACGTAAAATCCACACCGCACTCGACACCTCGGGGATTTTGTTCAACCCGAACGACACATCTAAAATCGACGAACTTTTAAAATATACGAATTTGGTTCTTTTGGATATCAAGCACATTGACGACGAGGAACATAAAAAACTCACAGGGGCGTCAAACAATAATATACTCGCGTTTGCAAAATATCTTTCCGACAAAAATATTCCGATGTGGATAAGGCACGTAATTGTAAAAGACATCACCCTTAATGAAAAATACCTGAAAGAACTCGGGGAATTTATGGCAACCCTAAAAAATGTCAAAGCCCTCGATGTCCTACCGTACCACGATATGGCAATTCCTAAATATGAAGCTCTCGGAATTTCTTACCCGCTCAAAGGAACTCCTCCCACAACAAAAGAAGAGGCTCTTTGGGCTAGAGATATTATTTTAAAAGAATACCGGAGTTCTTTATAATCGACAAATTCTCTTCACAAATAGGCTCATTATCGACATTTAACTGTGCTAATTTAACGGTTTTATTAGCTCCATGGTAGTCACTTCCACCTGAAATCAAAAGGTCATTTTGTTTTGCGACATCAACCAAGAATTCGATTTCATCTTCGTTGTAGCGGGAATAATAGCACTCCAAACCTCTTATGCCAAAACTTTTCATAACTTCAAATCGCTTGAAAAATTCCTCTTTTTCCAAATGAATTTCGCCCTCACCTCCAAGCGGATGAGCCCAGACAGGAATTCCGCCGGAAGCAACGATTGCGGCAACAGACTCATCCCCGTCAAATCTCGATTTTCCTGTCTTGCAACCATCAAGATATTTTTTCATAGCCTCAATATTGTCTTTCGCAAGCCCACGTTCTACCAAGATATTTCCAAGGTGAATTTTTACAACACTGTTTCTTGAGTACAACCAGTCCAACTCGGCTTTTGTAAGCTCGATATTCCAAACATCTTTCAAAAACTGAATTCGCTTTTCCAATTTTGCACGGCGAAGTTTTCGCCCTTTTTCAATCAATTTTGTCAAAGTTTCCTCAAACGGATCGCAATAATAACCGAGAATATGACATTTCACAGTATCACAAATACTCGTAAGCTCGCAACCTGAAATAAAATTCACATTTTGAGGTAAATATTTTTGAATTTCCACACAACCGCTTATCGTATCGTGATCCGTCAGTGCAAATGTCGACAACCCTTCCGTCACAATGTTTTTAACTAACTCTTGAACAGTATCGCTTCCGTCCGAATAATCACTATGTAAGTGTAAATCAGCTTTTCTCAAAACTTACCTCACTTCAACCGGACTTGCTTCTACATCAAAAATATCAACAAAATCAAACTTTTGAGTGTCAAAAATCCCTTTATCAGTAATTTTCAATTCCGGAATTACCGGTAGGGACAAAAATCCCATAGTCATAAACGGGTCATCAATCGAACATCCGATAGAATGAGCCGCAGCATTGAGTTCTTCACACTTGTTTAGAACAAAATCGAAATCCTTATCAGACATCAGACCTGCAATCGGGAGTTGAAATTCGGACAAAATCTTGCCGTCTTTTACGACAACTTTGCCGCCTTGAGCCTTAATCAATGCAACCGCAGCTGTATACATATCAAAATCGTTTGTTCCGATAACAATCATATTGTGAGAATCGTGTGCAACAGTCGAAGCAATCGCACCGGATTTCAGGTTAAAGCCTTTCACAAAGCCTTTTCCGATATTTCCACTGGCTCTATGACGTTCAATTACACAAATTTTCAAGGTATCCGTATCAACGTTACTAACAGAGTTTCCGTCCTCTATCGAGATTTCTGAAACAATAGATTTTGTAATAAGTTGGTGCGGAATAACCTCCAATGCTCTCACCTTTGAAGATTTTGCCTCAATTTTAAAGTCCTCGGGAGTAATCCATTTTACATTTACAGAACCTCTCATCATAGACAAGAAATCATCCTTTCTTGTCGGAATTTCAGCCTTACCGTTTCGGGCAACGATTTTTCCGTCTTTCAATACGACATCAGGCTTAAAAGTTTTCAAATCAGGCAACACCAACAAATCCGCACGATACCCCGGAGCAACCGCACCGAGATTTCTCAAGCCAAAATATTCCGCCGTATTCAAACTTGCTATCTGAATAGCTTTAATCGGGTCAAGCCCCGCCTCTACAGCACGTCTTACCATTCCGTTAATATGCTCTTTCAAATCCGACGGATGTCTGTCATCTGTTACAAATATACATTTACGGGTGTTATATGTTTTTAATACAGGAATTAGGGCATCCAAATCCTTTGCCGCCGTACCTTCTCTAATCATAATATACATACCTGCACGAAGTTTTTCTACAGCTTCTTCAGGGTTTGTGCATTCGTGGTCTGATTTTACCCCGCTTGAAACATACGCACACAAATCCTTGCCCTTCAAATACGGAGCGTGACCGTCAATTTGCTTATTCTTAGACTTTGCCAGTTCCAATTTTGCCATTACGTTTTTGTCCTGATTTAGAACTCCCGTAAAATTCATCATCTCCGCAAGCCCGAGAACCCACGGTTTGTCAATCAATAATGCCAAATCGTACGCATTCAAGTCAAAACCCGAGGTTTCAAACGGTGTTGCAGGAACGCAAGACGGCAACATCGTATAAAACGAAAGCGGCAAATCTTTTGCAGCCTCGTGCATAAAGCTAATCCCGTGTAACCCGAAAACATTAGAAATTTCATGCGGATCAGTTACAACCGTCGTAGTTCCGGCCGGTAATACAACCTTTGTGAATTCATCCGGCAACATCATTGTGCTCTCAATGTGGACGTGACCGTCAATAAACGAAGGACAAACAAATGCACCGTTTACATCTATTTCTTTTTCTCCGCAGTAATCTTTACCGATACCTGCAATCAATCCGTTCGCAACAGCAATATCAGCCTTATAAATTTCTTCGGATAAAACATTTACAACACTTGCATTTTTTATAACTAAATCAGCTTTCTCCAAGCCTCTTGCAACATTTATAATATTTGACATAATTTCCCTCTGATTTTAATTTCTACCATTATATCACAAAAAACTTCCACTCCACCAACTTCTGAATAAAAAAAGTTCCCGAATATAAATTTACGGGAACTTTTATAATCTATTTTTTCAAATATTAACCTACTTTATGCAAAACAATCTCACCGTCAGAAAGTGTTTTCGCAACATCAATTACTCTTTGATTAGAACTTCCAACCCACGGCAAATTTACGTTTTTCAAATCTTCCACAAACTCGCCGTCCACAAGCACATCCAAATATTTTAATTTCGGATTATCCTTCAATTCATCAAACAAATATCCTGTATAAGACCAAATTGTCTTTGTAGGGAATTTTTCTCTGATTTCTTTTGCAAGTTCAAAAACACCGTCACGATTTAGCGGATGCATAGGATCACCTCCGCTAAACGTAATCCCTGAAACATACGGCTTATCCAAAGCTTCAAAAAGTTCTTTTTTGGCAGCTTCATCAAACGGAATTCCGCCGTTTATATCCCAAGTAATCGGATTGTGACAATTTTTGCAATGATGTTCGCATCCTGCGACCCATAGCACAACTCTTAATCCGTCACCGTTAAGCATATCGTCTTTTGTTATGTTATGGTATCTCATTACATGCTCACTCTATCTTTAATTTCTTCCATTTTTGCAGTGTTCAAACGAGTATCACCCTTAACCCTTGAATATGAAAGATAACCGTTCATTCTATCAATCTTTGTCAAATTTTTACTTCCACATTTCGGGCAAACGTCCATATTCAATTCTTGGTGTCCGCAATCATCACAGTATGAAAGTGAAAGGTTAACACCTTCATAAAATCCCATATCCATTGCACGGTTGACCAAAGTTTTAATAGCCTCAGTGTTGTAAGAAACAGGATATTTTACGTATTGGATTTTTCCGCCGTTCAACAAATCCCAGAAACGTTTTTCCAAGTCTTGTTTTTGAACAGGTGAAAGTTTTTCCGTTACATGGCAATGAAAACTGTTTGAAACATATCCTCTGTCAGAAACATTTTTTACGATACCGTATTTTTTTCTGAACTGTTTAACCTGCAAACCGCAAAGGTTTTCAGCCGGAGTTCCGTAAATTGCATAAAGATATCCGTCTTCGTGCTTGTAGTAATTTACTTTATCATTGATATATTTCATTACTTCAAGTGCGAATTCGCCGTCTTCCACAAGAGATTTTCCGTTGTAAAGTTCTTGCAACTCATTCAATGCGGTGATACCGAAAGATGCAGTTGCTGCCTTTAATATCGGTTTAATCTTATCATGAATTCCCAAATGTCCGCCATAAAAACCGCCTTCACAATATGCAAGAGGATTTGTTGAAGCTTTCATTTCTCCAAGATAATCATAAGTTCTGATGTGGATTTTTCTGATTAATTCCATATAGTAATCAAGAACTTCATAAAAATCTTTGCTTTCTTTTTGAGCTTTTGCGTAAATCATAGGCAAGTGCAAGCTGATTGCACCGATGTTAAATCTGCCGACAAAAATCGGTTTATCGTTTTCATCCGCAGGTTCCATGCCGCCTCTTTCAAACCAAGGTGAAAGGAACGCTCTACAACCCATCGGGGAAACAACTTTTCCATATTTTTTATAAACCGATGCAACATACCCTTCACCGGTTAAAGACAACCAGTCAGGATACATAGCCTTTTTAGAACATTCAATACCTGCTTCGTAAACATCTTCAAGCGGTTTTCCTTCGCCGTGAAGATTTTCATCGAACAAAAATACTATTTTAGGGAACAATACAGGTTTTTTGCAAGATTTTTTACCCTGTCCGCCTTTTCTAACATCAAGCATAATGATTGATGCCATTCTTTCAAACTTAGATTGTCCTAAACCTGTTGTAACCGTAATGAACGGATAATCACCTCTGCTTGATGCAACTGTGTTGAATTTGTATTCCCAACCCTGAAATCCGTCGTGAAAATTCTTTTCAACATCTTTTGTTGCCTGAATATCAGCTTTCTCAGGGGAAACACCCATATCAATATATTTGTCATAAGCCGCTTTATAAGATTTTTCAGCATAAGGTGCTAAAATCTTATCGACTTCAGGAATAGTAAAACCACCATACTGTTGGCTTGCAGCAGCCATTGTAATATCACCGATTACGTCAAACGCAACATCAAGAGATTTCGGCTCGTTATACCAAAGGTTGACCATTTCAAAACCACCTCTCAATACTGAACCGACATCAAACAAACAACAGTTCATAGTGTCACGTCTTGCTGACATATCGTGAATATAAATGTATCCGTCATTGATTGCCTGAATTTCTTCAACATTCAAGAAAAACTTTTTGTATAATTCTTTATTTAACTGATTGAAAATCAAAGAACGTTTTGTTGAAACAAGGGCAGAATCGGAATTGGAGTTTTCCTTATCGCCGATATACATAATTTTTTGGCTTTCCTGATAAACTTTATCCAACATGTGAACGAAATCTTTTTTATAATTGCGGTAATCTCTGTAACTTTTTGCAATTTTTGGATTCAAATCTTCCAATGCACTTTCAACGATATCGTGCATTTTAGAGATATCAATTTCTTTATCTTTGAAATTTCTGATTTCTTTTCTTACGCAATTAGAGAGAAATTTGAAATCATCATCAGAAAGTTCCACCATAACTCGACCCGCAGATTTTTTCACTGCATTAACTATTTTTTGGAAATTATAGCTTTCTCTTGTTCCGTCTTTTTTGACAATATAAATCTTATTTGAAATTGCGTTTGCGATGCTTGCGGGCTCGGTCTTTCTCAAAAAAGAATAGAACGGAACCGTAGTACCGGAAGTTTTCTGCGTGTTCACTGCAGCAAGACTTACAACTTTGCTTTTGTCGATAATGTTATTCTGCATAATGTCTCTTTTCTCCAATCTCCTCTCCACGAGAGGAACATCCGACTCCCAATTCGGACAACTACTTTTTAAAGCTATCTGATTTCCATGCTTTTTAGTTATGTGAGTGCATGCTTTTGTCTAATCATGCCATTAACCCTACTCACTGCAAGGATTTTATCATCCTGCTTCTTTCTTTTCTATTTATATTTTAACTCAACTACCCTGAACATGGCAATAGATCCATGGATTTATTAAGAATTATTCTCAAGAAATACCGTAAACCTTGACTATAACTGGGTATACGTCACTTAAAAAAGTTGTCAAAATGCCCTAAAATCGGCTTAAATTCGCTAAAAAATATTTACAATTCATAACACTTATTTTAAATATTTTCTCATTAATCAAATATGCATTTCGCTTTTATGTATAATAAAAATATGAACGCTATACTCACGGGAATTTTTGTTATCATAAGAATTTTTTCAAACTCCTTGAGCAATGTTTTTCAGAAAAAACTCACCTCAAAGGGCGAAATCCCAATGTGCGTCAATTTTATAAATTATTTAATTTTGGCAATATTTTCCCTCCCGTTGATGTTACTGACGAAAAACACCGAACTCTTGAGCGGTTTTTGGACATTTGCACTGCTTGGCGGAATTTGCGGGGCATTGTGCAATTATTTTATGGTGGAGGCTCTAAAGTTTGGTGAACTTTCAGTTTTAGGCCCGATTAATTCTTACAAGGCAATCGTCGGATTGACTTTTGGAATGATTTTGCTCGGAGAAATTCCTGATATGCGGGCACTTGGCGGTGTCCTGCTGATTTTTACGGGGAGTTTTTTCATTTTTGAGACGATTAACCTTATTGAAATTTTTAAGAAAAAAGATATTCAATTTCGGTTTCTTGCCCTGTTTTTTGCTGCGATTGAGGCTATTTTTATAAAAAAAGTTATCCTGCTTTCGTCTGTCGGCGTTTCCTTTATTGCAAGCTCAATTCTCGGTGCAGTATTTTCGTTTGCGATTTTAAAACTCAATCGTGTGGAATTTAAAATTCCGCAAAAGGAAAATTTCAAATATTACCTCTTAACCGCAATTTGTTTTGGGCTTATGACATACACGACAGCAACAGTTTTCAAACGAATTCAGGTCGGATATGCACTGTCACTTTTTCAGTTGTCAGTTTTGGTAAATGTGTTTTTAGGCTGGGGAATTTTCAAAGAAAAACATCTTCTGAAAAAGCTCACTGGTTCGGTCATAATCATACTTGGTGCTATAATTATAATCCTTTCATAAGCAATAACATATATGCCATTACTATATTTTTTATTCTTTGTGGTAAAATTAAAAAAAATAGGAGGGAATATGAAACGAGCAATAATTATGGTAATTGATTCTATGGGTATCGGTGCAATGCCTGATTGTCGTGATTTCAACGACACACCTGATTGCAATACACTAAAACATGTTTGCGAATTTAACAACGGGTTGAAAGTTCCAAACCTTGAAGCTATGGGGATTGGCAACCTTCAAGATTTCAAAGGGATTGCAAAAACCGAAACACCTACGGCACAATACGGACAAATGTTTGAAAAATCTAAAGGAAAAGACACGACAACAGGTCACTGGGAAATCGCAGGACTTGTTTCAGAAAAGCCTTTCGCAACTTTTCCGAACGGTTTTCCAAAAGACCTTGTTGACAAATTTGTAGAAGAAACCGGTTGTGGCGGAATTCTTGCAAACAGACCGGCAAGCGGGACTGCAATTATTGCGGAATTGAACGACAAACACCACAAAACAAAATTCCCGATTGTTTACACTTCTGCCGACAGCGTTTTCCAGATTGCTTTGGATACTGACTTAATCCCGTTGGAAACACTTTACAAATGGTGCGAAATCGCAAGAAAAATTCTTGACGAAGGACATTATAATGTTTCAAGAGTAATCGCAAGACCTTACAAAATCATAGACGGCAAACCGACCAGAATTTCTAAGGACAGACGTGATTATTCAATGGTTCCGACAAGGACTATGCTCAACGAAATTAAAGAATGTGGCGGAAAAGTTGTTGCAATCGGCAAAATTGAAGATATTTTTTCAAAATCAGGCATAACTCATGCCATCCACACAGGTTCTAACAAAGAAGGTTTAGAATTGACACTGAAAGCTGTTAAAAACGAGTTGGATTTGGACAAAATTGCTTATGCTGATTACAAAAAAACTGACGGCAAGCCAACTTTGATTTTCACAAACCTTGTTGATACCGATATGCTTTACGGTCACAGAAATGACGCAAAAGGCTACGGAAATGCGATAGAAGAAATCGACAGATATTTGTCCGAAATTATTCCTGCATTGAGTGAAGATGATTTATTAATTATCACGGCAGACCACGGGTGCGACCCTTGCGTTGAGGGAACTGATCACACCAGAGAAACTGTTCCTGTTTTGTTCTTTAACAAAAAAACTCAAGGAAAAGCTCTCGGAAAAATCGACGGATTTGATTACATTTCAAAAATTGTAAAAGAGTGGATATTTTAAATTTTTTGTTATATAATCATGTTGCAAAGGAAATTTTGCGTATTGAGATAAACAATAAGGAGAAATTAAAATGACAGTTAAAGTTAACGATTCTTGTATTGGATGCGGTGCTTGCGAATCTATTTGTGACGCTGTATTTTCAGTAGACGGTACTGCACAAGTTGATGAAGCTAATGTTGCAGATAACATGGACAGTGTTAAAGAAGCAGCTGAAGCTTGCCCAGTAAGTGCTATTGAAGTTGAATAGTTAAATTAATTATTAATTAATTAGAAAAAGAGCTTGGATTAATTTTCAAGCTCTTTTTTCATGCTGTTTTCATGCCTGTATTTTTATTGATTAAAAGTGCAGACAAGAGTCATTTTTTTCTTGCCCGAAGCCAAATCACGACTGAGGGTCGAGTAGTCAAGTTCATTTTCAGGAATTACTCTACCGTTTTCATCCAAATAGTTTTGAATATTGCAACCGACATCTTTAGTTGTACCTTGCGATTGAGTTTGCGGTTGGCTCGGAGTTGTACCCCTGTCTCTGTCCGCAAATTGGCGTTGAAGTTGTTCGACATTTCCAACTCTTGTTGTAAGATTAGTCAAGTCGTTTTGCAGTCTTATAACAGTTTGTTGAATGTTTGCAAAATCCTGACGGCTTGCAGGGTCAGCAATACTTGTAAATTTTCCCGATGAACCGGTGCCGTCTTTCGATTTGTTTGCAGGAATTACGGCTGCCGAAAACAAAATCAAACCTATAACAATAAATGTACCGACTGTTATTATTAATAACTTGTTCATAAAAATCTCCTTTTGCGAAATTATAACATGTTTTCAAAATTGATTGTTCCTTCAAAAAACCGAGTTTTTAAGCACTCTAAAAATTTTTATGTTAATATGCGAATATGGAAATTCAAGCAAAAAGTTTAAAATCACTGGAATATGACAAAGTTCTGGAAGAGTTGGCAAAATTTGCCAAAACCGCTCAAAGTCGTGAACTTTGCCTAAGCCTGCTACCGTTTGACACTGTTGAAAAAATCACCTCGGAGATACTTTTTACACGAGAGGCAAAAATCATACTGGATATGCCGTCCGATATTCCGATAGATTTTGTCGGGAACATCGAGGCTATTCAAAAGAATGCACTTACGAGTTACCTCACGGAGCAAGAACTCGTTGACGTTGCAAACACGATGAGAACCTCAAGAATTGTTCGCAAATTTTTAGGGGAAAATCTTGAAGAGGGAAGCAAACTTCGTGGACTTTCGGAAGGTCTTATCTCTGAAAAAGAATTAGAGGACAGAATTTTTAACACTTTTGATTCTGATTTGCAAATAAAAAAAGACGCAACTCCTGAGTTAAAAGGATTATTTGCATCACTTAGAGAAACCGAAAAAGCTTTAAAATCCAAAGTCAACGATTTGTTAAATTCCGCAGACTTCACAAAACATTTGCAAGAAATGATTTACACAACCCGTGATGACAGAATTGTTTTTCAGGTGAAAGCTCCGTCAAAAAACAAGGTTAAGGGTATTGTGCACGATGTTTCTGCAACAAACAAAACTTTTTACATAGAACCTGAATGTATCGTCCCGATAAACAACAAAATCAGGGAACTTCAATCGCAAATTCATGCGGAATTCGTGCGGATTTTAGCGGAACTTACGCAGACTGTAAAACTTCAAATAAAATCTATTAAACACAGCGAAGATTTGCTCGCAAAAATTGATTTTCATTTTGCAAAAGCGAGATATGCGATAAAAATTCAGGGGACAGAACCAGAGATTATTAACGAAAAGGAAATAAGTTTAGAAAATATGCGACACCCGCTTTTAATCGGGAATGTCGAGCACATAGTTTCTAACAATTTTGAAACCGGGAAAGATTACAAATCCATAATTATTACGGGCTCGAACACGGGCGGAAAAACCGTTACCCTAAAGACTATCGGACTATTTTTGCTTATGGCAAAATCCGGAATGTTTTTGCCGTGCACTATGGCGAAAATTTATCCGTTCAAACAGATTTTTGCAGACATCGGGGACGCCCAGAGCATTCAGCAGAGCTTGTCGACGTTTTCTTCCCACATGACAAGTATCATTGAGATTATAAACAAAAGCAACGCTGATACTTTTGTACTTTTAGATGAAATTTGTGCTGGAACTGACCCGCAAGAAGGGGCCGTACTTGCTCAAGTAATTTTGGAAAACCTTGCACAAAAAGGTGTTTCTTCGACCGTTACCACCCACTATGGCGAACTCAAAGCGTTGGAATTTTCTAACCCGTATTTTAAAAATGCATCCGTCGAATTTGACACCCAATCACTCAAACCCACTTACAAATTGCTTTTGGGTATTCCTGGGCTTAGTAACGCAATTTCGATTTCTGCAACTCTCGGCTTGCCAAAAGAAATTACTGACAAGGCAAAACAAATTTTGACCTCCGAAAAAGACAATTCGATTGTAGTTGTTGAAAAATTGCAGGAAACACAACAAAAATTGACCGAAAACCTCAAAGAAGCCGAAGAACTTAAAGAAGATTCGGAATTAATCAAAAAGGAATATGAAGAAAATCTTTCTGCCGTAAAAAAAGATAAGAAAAAAGCGATAAAAAATATCAAGGACAAATTCAGCCGAGAAATGCTTGAGGTTAAGGC
>ONYB01000158.1 GCA_900321895.1 uncultured Brachyspira sp. | reverse complement strand
TCTTTATGGAGCGGGAGACGAGGCTCGAACTCGCGACATCCTCCTTGGCAAGGAGGCATTCTACCACTGAATTACCCCCGCTTAGCTTGCCTTTTGGGTACTTTTTTATTATACATGGTCAAAAATAAAATGCAAGCACTTTTTTTAATTTATTTTTGCCAAAGTTTTTACTTTGGTCAAAAGGACTTATGCAGCCGACTCTTTGTCTGGGTCTTTTGCATCAAGGGAGCGTACATTCACGGACAAGCGGTCTTTGAATGCGTGCGTCACTTTGTTTACCAAATCGTTTGAGGTTTGAACCCAAAACATTGAGGCTGACAGAATTTTTGAACCTACACCGTCTAAATCTTCAACCTTCAGCATTACAGGGTCAGAGCCCTTGTGTCCGCACAAGAGATTTTTCAGGTAAACCAATTCTTCAAACTTAAAGTCGCCCTTCAAGGTAATTGTGAAAATATTTGAATTATCTACGGGTTTTACTGTGTCCAAAATAAGTGCAGGCGGGTCTTCTTCGCTTCTGCGGTTGACTTTCCCAGAAATAATCAACCGTTGTTCGGGTTCCATAAAGCTTCCGTATTCTTGAATTTTTCGATTAAATGCCAAAACATCAATCTTTCCTGACAAATCTTCTATTGTTAAAAATTTAATGAATTTTGTCGGGTCTTTTTTGGTCGGAATCTGCTTGACTGCCGTAACAAGTCCGCAAATCGTAACAACTTTATCATTCGGGAGTTCGCCAAGTTCAGAGATTTTGTGCGTCATCAAGAACGGCAATTTATCACGAATTGTCGACAGCGGGTGACTGGTAACGTAAAATCCTAAGAAATCTTTTTCAAACAACTGTATTTGACGCTGTTCGTATTCCTCCTCAGAACCCGCAAGCTGGAATTTTGCATCATCAACAGCCGAAGAATCTCCCAACAGATCAAATAAACTTCCCTGACCGGATTCTTTCGCTTTTGCTTCTTTTGAAGCGGTTGCTGTTATGTAATCTATATTATCCCAAAGCTGTTTACGACTTTTTTCTATCCCCGAAAAAGCTCCTGATTTAATCAAACCTTCTAAAGTTTTTTTATTTGAGCATTTCGTGTCCAACCTTTTTATATAATCGTAAATTGACTTAAACGGGCCATTCGCTTCACGTTCTTTTATAATCTCTTCAATTACCGCTTCGCCGACCTGCTTAATAGAAGCAAGCCCAAATCTAATATTTTTATTATCCGGAGTAAACATTGCCATTGAGTGGTTAATATCAGGCGGAAGTACCTTAATACCTTTCTTTTGAGCCTCTTCAATGTATAATTGAGTTTTTTCCTGATCACTTGATACACTGGAAAGCAAGGCGGACAAGTATTCTACAGGGAAGTGACATTTCAAATATGCGGTCTGATAAGCTACGAACGCATACGCAGCGGAGTGCGACCTGTTAAAACAGTATGACGCAAACGCAAGGATTTGGTTAAACAAGGCAGTTGCATCTTCGGAGGACATGCCGTGTTGGGCTGATCTTTCGATGAACTTTGTTTTTTGTTTTTCCATTTCATCGACTTTTTTCTTACCCATCATACGACGAACCATGTCCGCTTGTCCCAAAGAATAATCCGCAAGCACCTGAAACACCTGCATGATTTGTTCCTGATAAACGATAGTTCCGTACGTATCCTTCAAAACAGGTTCAAGTAGCGGGTGTGCGTATGTAATTGCCTGACGTCCGTGTTTACGTTCAACAAAGTCGTCGACCATGCCGGAATCCAACGGCCCCGGTCTAAACAAGGCAACTAACGCACCCAAATCCTCAAAAACGTCCGGTTTAAGTCTTTTTACAAGGTTCTTCATACCTTGAGATTCAAGCTGGAACACACCGTCTGTATCACCTTCCATAAGCATTTGATAAACAGGTTTGTCGTCCAGTGGAATATCATTAATTTTTAAATCAATTCCTTGTTGCTGCTTAATCAAATCAACAGTTTTATAAATCGTTGTTAAGTTTCGCAACCCCAAAAAGTCCATTTTCAAAAGGGACAGGACTTCGGTAACATCGTGTGGCGGATAACCCGTTTGAACAATACCATCTTTAGACGGCTGAACAGGCAAGATTTGATCGAGAGGTTTCGGTGCAATAATAACCCCCGCAGCGTGAGTACCTGTGTTGTTTTTAATACCCTCAATTCCAATCGCCAAGTCTACAATCTTTTTGACCCCGACGGTTTTGCCCTCCATAGGATCGCCCGCCGGCAGTTGTTCATCCTTGTTATAAAGGTCTTTTAATTCTGATCCTTCCACCTGCATTGCATCTTTAAGCGTCTTTGCCTTAGGGTTTGTCGCCTGTGCAAGTTCTATTGCAGGGTCGATAAGGGATGCCAATTTGTTACTTTCCGAGAACGGAACTTTCAAGATACGGCAAATGCCCTTCAATGCGGCTTTTGCAGCATACGTACCAAACGTGATAATCTGACAAACCTTATCTTCGCCATACTTTTGGGTTACATAGTCGATAACCTCGCCACGACGTTCGATACAGAAGTCGATATCAATATCAGGCATGGTGAAACGTTCAGGATTCAAAAATCTTTCAAACAATAGTTTATGCTTAATCGGGTCAAGGTCTGTAATCTCAAGCGAATACGCAACTACAGAACCCGCCGCCGAACCTCTGCCCGGTCCTACCGGAATTCCGTGTGTTTTTGCATAGTGGATAAAGTCCCATGTAATCAGGAAGTACGCCGAAAATCCCATTTGCTCGATTACGCTAAGCTCGTAGTCAACACGTTCTTTCATAGACGGTGAAATTTCGCCGTAACGTTTTTTTAAACCTTCATAAACCAAATATTCGAGGTAAGAGTCGACCGTGTGACCTTGCGGAACTTTGTAATCAGGGAGCGGACTTTTGCCGAGTTCAAGCACAAGGTGACATTTTTCGGCAATGTCGACGGTGTTTTGAATACATTGGTCAAACATCTCGGAGTCCATCCACTTGAACGAATCTCGGAGTTGTTCAGCTGTTTTTACGTAAAATTCATTTGTCGAAAAGTGAAATCTGTTCGGGTCATCCTTGTCGCTGTTGGTCTGCATACAAAGCAAAGTGTCGTGCATGTCGGCATCTTCACGCCGCAAATAGTGCGAGTCGTTTGTGATAACCATTTTTAAATCGAGTTCTTTTGCAAGTTTTATTAGCTCGGGGTTGGTTCGTTTTTGCTCGTCCAAACCGTGGTCTTGGAGCTCGAGATAATAATCCTCACCGAATAAATCTTTGTAGCGTTGGGCGGTTTCTTTTGCAGCTTCATAGTCATCTTTGAGCAAGTTTTGCAAGACTTCGCCACCAAGACATGCAGAAAGGCAAACCAAACCTTCATGGTGGTCTTTCAAAAGGTCAAAATTAATACGAGGGTGCATGTAGCGACCTTTGCACCACGCAACGGAGGTAAGCTTAATCAGATTTTGATAACCCGTTTTATCTTTAGCCAACAAAACAAGGTGATAGCAAGGGTTGTGGAGTTTGTTACGTTCCTCTAAATCGCCGTCGTGAACATAGAATTCGCAACCAAGAATAGGTTTTATGCCGTTCTCTTTGCAGGTGGTATAAAGCTCCATATCGCCATACATAACCCCGTGGTCAGTCAAAGCAACGGCAGGCATGCCTGCCTCTTTAGCAAAATCGATTAAATCTTTAATTCTGATAGCTCCGTCCAGCAGGGAATACTCACTGTGGACGTGCAACGGTACATAAGGTTTGCTCATAAGACAATAATATCATGAGCCCGCCATGTTTAAAACAGATAATAAAGAAATGTGACATTCAAAAGGCGATAGGGCGATAAGTCCATTACCAAAAAAGTTAATAGGTGAATAAGTAAATAAGGTAATAAGTTCTTTACGTTAATAGGTATTTGTTAAATTTTACCAAAACTGTCACTTACATGTCATTCTGAGGCAC
>ONYB01000001.1 GCA_900321895.1 uncultured Brachyspira sp. | reverse complement strand
ACTTTTGAACAAAGTCCTGTTCAGAAAATGAAATCCGTAAAAATGGAGAAAGAAATCGAACATTACAAAAAGGCTTTTGAGAGAACCGATTTGGCGGTTTCTGCAATTCGTGATTATATCGAGAATAACGAAAATATTTCAGAATTTGATATCGCAGAAAATCTTGAAATGTTTTACAAAAAGTTTGGTGCAAAAAGCTTAAGCTTCAAATCAATAGTTGCGAAGGATAAAAATTCGGCTTTGGCACATTATTCAAAATGTTCAAAAGATGAAATTATCAAAGACGGTTCACTGATTTTGATTGATTGCGGAGCTTATTATGAGGGCGGTTTGGCAACTGATATTACAAGAGTTTTTGTAAAAGGTCAACCGTCAGCATTGCAGAAAAAAGTTTACACTACAGTATTAAAAATGTTTTTACACTCTTTCAATTACCCTGTTTGCGAAGGTACAACCGGTTACGAAATTGATAATTTGGCAAGAAAAATAGCCGACAAAAACCAGATTGAGGGGTTTGAGTTCAACCACGGATTAGGGCATGGAATTGGTGTAAGCGTTCACGAATACCCGCCGAACCTTTCAAAAAACGAACTTGCAAAGATCAAATTGGAAAACAATATGTGCTTTACGATTGAACCGGGGCTTTACAACAAGAAGCATTTTGGTGTCAGACTGGAGAATTCCTGCTATATGAAGGACGGGAAAATTCATTCGTTTGTAAAAATGAATTACGAAAAGAAACTTATTGAATTTGATATGCTGACAGAACAAGAAAGAATTTGGCTCGGCGAATTTGAGGTTAAATAATGGAACTAACAAGCATAAACAACAAAATAGTGAAAGAAACAGCAAAACTTTTGCAGAAAAAATACAGAGATAAAGAAAATCTATTTTTGCTTGAAGGTTTTAAAGCGATAGAAGAGGCTTTTATTTCAGGAATTGAATTAAAAGAAGTATTTGTGTTAAAAGAAAAAGCTGACAAATACGCATTCTTAAAAAAAGACTTAATTCGAACTACAGAAGCGGTTTTAAAAAAGATTTCGGCAGCTGATTCGGCACCTGAAGCGGTTGCCGTCGGAGTTCAAAAACATTTTTCACTTAACGACATAAAGAACTGCAAAAAGCTTGTTCTTCTTGAAAATATTCGAGATTTGGGTAATTTGGGGACAATTATTAGAACCGCAACAGCATTTAAAGCCGAAGGAATAATTTTGTACGGCGATTGTGCGGATTTGTACAACCCTAAATGTGTTCGTTCAACCGTCGGAAACCTTTGGAAGCTTCCGATAATCCACATTAAAGATATTAATAATCTTAAGATTTTTGAAGATTTTCAAAAAATTGCGACCTTGCCGAGAGCGACAGTTTTATTAAAAAATTTTAAACCGAAAGAAAAATGTCTTGTGATGTTTGGCTCTGAAGCTGACGGTTTGAGTGCTGAATTAATCCGATTATCAACAGAATCTGTAAAAATCGAAATGGCAGAGAATGTAGAATCCTTAAACCTGAGTATCTCGTGCGGAGTTGTTTTGTATCAACTTTTTGCTTGTAATTAATTCAATTTTTTTATATAATAAACTTATGGATATGAAGAGAATTAAATTAAGAAATTTTGAAATCGGCGGGGACAAATTGACAATTATGGCAGGGCCTTGTGCCATTGAAAGTCAAGACATATTAAATCGTACTGCTGAAAAACTAAAAGAAATAACCGAAAAACTCGGAATAAATTATATTTTTAAGTCATCTTTTGACAAAGCAAACCGCTCATCTATTACGTCATTTAGAGGTCCTGGGCTTGAAAAAGGTTTAGAAATGTTGGCAAAAGTTAAATCAGAATTTGATTTGCCGATTGTGACAGATATTCATAACCCTAATCAGGCGGCTGTTGTTGCAGAAGTTGCTGATGTTTTGCAAATTCCTGCATTTTTGTGCAGACAGACTGATTTGCTTGTGGCTGCTGCCAAAACGGGTAAAATAGTAAACATTAAAAAGGGTCAATTTTTAGCACCAGAACAAATGTTACCGCTAATCAAAAAAGTTGAAGACAGCGGAAATTCAAACATTTTAGTAACCGACAGAGGAACGTCTTTCGGCTACAACAACTTAGTCGTTGATTTCCGTGGAATACAAATTATGCAACAATTTAATTATCCTGTAGTCTTTGACGCAACTCACAGCGTACAACTTCCGGGGACAAACGGAACATCTTCGGGCGGGGACAGACGATTTGTTCCGCTTTTGGCAAAATCCGCAATGGCCGCCGGTGCGAATGCTTTATTCTTTGAGGTTCATCCCGATCCTGATTGTGCAAAATGCGACGGACCAAACATGATACCTTTGGACAAAGCTGAAACCTTATTCAGACATTGTAAGGAAATTTTTGAACTTGTAAGGAGTCAAAATGCAGATTAAGACTTATATTGCAGGACCGTTTGATGCGAATAATTATCTTGTAATCGACGAGAAATCGAAAGAAGCAATGCTCGTTGATTGTTCTGCTTATGTGCAGGAAATCGTAGATTATGTCAAGACAAACGGTTTGAAAGTTAAATATATCTTGATTACACATGGGCATTTCGATCATGTTTTAGGCATTAACAGAATGAAAAAAGCTCTTAATGCCGAGGTTTACGTACCACAAGAAGATGTAATTCTTATTGAAAATATTAACGAGGCTTCTTCTCATTTCGGAGGAGAAGTTGCAGATATTCCTGTCCATGACCATGTTTATTCCCCTGACACAAAAATCACCCTTGGGGACGAAGAATTTATTATAATCAAAACTCCGGGGCACACGGAAGGCGGAGTTTGCATAAAAGGTCACGATGTTTTGTTTTCGGGTGATACACTTTTTAAGGGTACTTTTGGAAGAACAGATTTGTTTGGCGGAAACATAAAAAAACTCGTGAACAGTTTGACAAATGTACTGTTTTATCTGCCTGACGAAATGGTCGTATATCCGGGGCACAACGAGAAAACCACAATCGGTTACGAGAAAAAATTTAACGATATTTTTAATTACATAAAATAAGAGGCGAAAATGAAAGAACAACTTGAAACAATTTATAAGAACGCTCAGGAAGATTTGGCAAAAGCCACTTCTCTGAATGATTTGGAGGAAATACGAGGCAAATATTTGAGCCGTAAAGGTGAATTTAACGAGATAAAAAAGAACCTGAAAAATTTGTCTAACGAGGACAAAAGAATTGTCGGTTCTTTGGCAAACGAGATTACGAAAAATCTTGAAACAGCATTACAAGAAAAGCATAACGAGTTTTACAAAAAAGAACTCGATGAAAAACTTTCAAAAGAACGTCTTGATATTACTCTTCCGGGAAAATTTATTCCGCAAGGGCATGTTCATCCGATTACATCAACAACAAACGAAATCGTTTCAATTTTGCAAAGTTTGGGATTTTCGGTTGTTCCTGACGCTTGTTCACCTGAAGTTGAAACAGAATACTATAACTTTGATGCCCTGAATGTTCCGAAAGACCACCCTGCACGTGACGTTCAAGACACTTTCTACACAAAAATTGCGAAAAACATCGTGTTGAGAAGTCAAACTTCAAACTCACAAATTCGAGCAATGGAAGGCAAAAACCCTCCGATTAGAGTTATCGCTCCGGGAAGAGTTTACAGAAACGAAAACATTAATGCTCGTAAAAACAACTTCTTCCACCAAATCGAAGGCTTGTATGTTGACAAAAACATCACCTTCGGGGACTTGAAAGGTGTATTGAACGAATTTATAAGAATTTACTTCGGTGCAAGCCGTCCTACACGCTTCAGAAGCAGTTTCTTCCCGTTCACGGAACCGTCTGCCGAAGTTGACGTTCAGTGCATTATGTGTGAAGGCAAAGGTTGTCGTACATGCTCCGGTACGGGCTGGTTAGAAGTTCTCGGTTGCGGTATGGTTGACCCGAACGTATTGCGAGAAGTCGGAATTGATCCTGACGTTTACACAGGCTTTGCATTTGGTATGGGCGTTGAAAGATTTGCAATGCTTAAATACGCAATCGATGACATCAGACTTTTCTTTAATAATGACGTAAGATTTTTAAAACAATTCTAATTAAAAATTGATTAAGCGGCGGGACGAGTTTTCCACTCGTCCCGCCGCTTTTTGTGTGCCACCAAAAGCCTGTAGCAATACAAAAAATATCGCCCGCTTTATTTTCAATAAAGCGGGCGATATAAATATTTGAAAATAACTTCAATTATTTTTT
>ONYB01000014.1 GCA_900321895.1 uncultured Brachyspira sp. | reverse complement strand
TATATCGAGGGTAATTTTGACGACTATAGAACCCTTCTTGTCCGCTCGCCCGAAGAGTTTGCAAAATCTGATATAAATATACATTTGCGACATCGTGTGACAAAAATTTTGCCCAAAGTTAAGAAAATTCTTGTCGAAAATTTGGACGTACCTGACGCCTTTTTAGTCGATTATGATAAATTAATTATTGCCGTCGGTGCTCGACCGTTTTTGCCGAATATCAAGCACAGAGCACTTCCGCACGTGTTTACTTTGAGAACTATTGAGGACGGAATTGCGATTAGAAATCAACTTGAACTTTCCCAAAAAGTTGTTTTAATCGGTGGCGGGTATATTGGCATAGAACTTTTGGAGTCTTGCGTAAAACAGGGCAAACTCACCACGTTAATCGAGCGTGGAAGCCGCATTATGCCGACGTTTGACCCTGATATGTCAGAGCTTATAAAAAATCAACTAACCTCAATCAGCGAGGGTAAATTTGACATTTTGACTTCTCAAAACGTCACCGAACTTCTCGGTGATAACAACGGTGTGACTGCCATCAAAACCGAGAGCGGTGTTGAAATTGAAGCGGATATGGTGATAATTTGTGCAGGCGTTGTTCCAAATGTCGAGCTTGCTTTGGATGCGGGCATTGCACTTGGTGAAACAGGTGCGATAAAAGTGACACCTAAAATGGAAACTAATATCACAGACATTTATGCCTGCGGGGATTGCGTTGAGGAGTGTCAAATCGTGTCGGGAACGCATATTTGGTTGCCACTCGGCTCAAACGCAAATAAAGAAGGGCGCTGTGCGGCTATGAATGCTTGCGGTTTTGAAGAGGCGTTTCAGGGTGTTCTGTCGTCGTCGGTTACCAGATGTTTAAAACTTACAATGTCGATGACTGGTTTAACTCAAACCCAAGCTGAAAAGCTCGGCTATGATGTAATCTCGACAACCGTCACGAAGTTTGACAAGGTTGGCTATATGCCTGAGGCAAACAATATTACACTCAAAATCATTGCAGACAAGAAGTCGGGCAGATTGCTTGGCGGGCAAGGAATTGGGGCAGGTGACGCCGACAAGAGAATTAATTCGCTTGCGACAGCATTGCTTGCAAAACTCACTGTTGAAGAGTTTTATAACAATGATTTGACCTACTCTCCCCCATTTTCGCCAACTATTGATCCGCTATTGAATGCTGCACAAATTCTGCTGTCTAAGCTTGCGGAATAAGCGTCCTGATGTATTTTGCGACCCCTTCCCCCATAGAAAAACAACTGGACTGTACTCGAAGTGCCCCTTGTGCCATATAATCCGCAGAAAGACAACGTCCTGCGACGAAAAGATTGTCGATATCCGCTGACATCAGGCATTCGAGCGGAAGTTGGTATTCGCAGTATTGCTGTAGTGTCGATGAGTTTTTCTTTGCCGAATGAACATCTACGGGGTAATCCGAGATTACGACAGGATGTTCAAACTTTTTGCCCGCTTTAAGATCTTCAAGCGTGTAGATATATTTACCCATAATTCGCCTTGAAACCCTTACCCCGAGCATATCTGCAATGTTTGAAATATAGGCATTTTCAAAGCCCGGAAAGTATTTTTGGCAGAATTTTTGGTATCTGTAAATGTTTTGACGAGCTAATATAAGGGCTTTTGAGATGCTTTTTACCTCCAAAGAGTTGTTGTAGTCAATAATTCGAGGGCAATTAAATGCAACTGTTCCTTTCATTCCTGCAACGGTAAATATCTGGAAATAGTTGGTATCATAGCGTTTCAGGACACCTGCCTTCACAGCCGCTTCAAAAATAGGTGTAAGAGCCCATTTTTTGTCCTTATCCCATGTGCAAGCTGTAGAAAGGTGGATCTGTCCGTCTATATGTTCAACTGTCGTAACATTACGGTCTTTATCGTATTCTAAAAGCCACTCGGAAAACTTTTTCAAATCAACTCCGCCCATCATAAATCTCAAAGTCACGGGCTGAAATTCTTTTTGTTTTTCCAAAAATCTACAATTAGAAATTTTTCCGATTTCACAATTTCCCGTTGCATCAATTACGTATCTCGCACCGATAGATAACGATAATTTCTTACTGTCCATATCTATCTCGTCGTTAGATACTGATAATATTTCTTTGGAAATTTTCAAACATTTGATCTTTCTGTCCTCTATATTGAGTGAGATTATATGAGTATCATAAAAGACCTCAACATTGGCACGTTGCATAAGATTGTCGAGTGCGATTTTGGTAAGTTCGGGGTTAAACCACGCAGGATTGTCTTGATAAGTGACCTGTCCGCCGAGAGCCTTGAGTTCCTCAATCAAGTCAGTGCGAAATTTCGTATTAATCTGATGTTTGCCTGATTTCATAACAGGAACAACCAGCCCTGACGTAATAGTTCCGCCAAGATGAATATTTTTTTCAATCAAAAGAGTTTTAAGTCCGAGTTTGCCGGCAATATATGCTGCGGCACATCCTGCCGTTCCGCCACCAATAACTACTAAATCATAAATATCTTTCATATTACAATTATAAATCTTAAGCAGTTTTGTGCAAAAATGTTAAGAAACGGTTAATAAAGAAGGTAAATAAGTGAATAGGTTATTAAGTAAATAAGTTCTTATCGGGTGCTTCGCACCGAAGCTGCTTTTGAGCGAAGCGAACAATATGAACTTATTCACGAGCCAGTTAGGGCGAATTCACTTACTCACTTCTATCGACCAGATAGATATCGATAAAACTTTTCGTAAATTCCTGCTATTATTTCCCTTTTTTCATTCTTTTTATATAATGCGAACTGGACTCTAGGTCTGAGATTTCGACTTCTCGTTTATGTGTCGCCAGAATTTCGTCGTTAAGCCCGTTTAAATTTTTGTCACGATAAAATACACCGGCTTTTGTTTTTAATAGTCCTAAATCGTATTCTGAGAGGTCATTTTTTATCAAACTCTTATTTTTTGTCGCAATCGTTCCCATAAACTTGTCAGAAGTGTTGTTGTAAATTTTTCCGATATAAAAACCGGCATTGATAAAAGCATTTCTGATTGTGGCAGAATTTGAATAAGTTAAAATCCGTCCGTTGTCATCCAAATGCTCATAAAGAAGTTTAAAAAAATCCACACTCCACAACATCGGACACTTTGCAGGTGTAAATGCGTCCAAAAATATCAAATCATACTTGTTGGCATCTGTGATAATCTCTTTTCTTGCATCATTAATTTTTAGGTCAAAAATAAACTTGTTGAATATAGGCGATTTGAGGGCTGTTTTATAACGTTTTGATAGGTAGTTATAATATATATTATGTAAGAAGGCGGTTACTCGACTCTTAGGGGTATTTATACCTCTTTCCAAGCGGTAAAGTTCGAATAAATGCAAAATAAACGGCTCAAAAAATTGATGGTATTCTTTTGAGGTCAATATTGACGCCAAATCCTTATTTTCATAGATTTCAGGGTGATTTTCGAGAATTTTTAGCAAAAATATCACATTTATTTCTTTTGAAAATTTAATTTTCGATTTGGGCGATTTGTGGAGCATTTTCGAAATTTTTTCATTGTTAAACGGCAGTTTGTAATCCTTTGGCAAATTTTTCTTGTCGCAAATTATGAATGGTGACAAAAATGCCAAAATAGTATCTGTATCTATAGCCTTAATATAAATTTTAAAATCATTTTTCTTATGACTTTCATGCAGCAATTCTTGAAAAGCGTTATCGTTATGTATCTTATCGACACAAATTTCATTATCACATTCAGAAATTTTATCATTATCTATCTTTTCGATACAATAATCTTTAAAAATATTATCTTTATCTATCGTATCGATATACGTATCACCATGAGAAGCATTTTTTGAAAAATTTTTCAAATTAAAAATATAATTTATAAAACTTTTTGAATTGTAGCCGATACCGTAGCAAATATCCAAAACTTTTATTTCTGATTTGTGTGAAAGGTAGGTTTCTATATCGGCTGGCAAAACAAATTTTTCGTATGCCTCGGTCAGTGCACCGTAGGTTGAATGGTAAATATCGTTATCCGTCGGGGAAAACAGTCCTACAGAACCGTCGTTTGTGAAGTATGGGTATAATTTATACATAGATCCATTATAGTGGGGGTTTTTAGGGATGACAAGTTGTTTACAAACCTTCTTAAAATTGTTCTATACTAGGATTACAGCCCCTATGTGTCATTTTTATCTTTTTGTGGTATATTGTTTTTATAAAAGTAAAGAGGAAGATATGAAAATAAGTGTAAAAGTTCCGGCAACGACGGCTAATATAGGACCTGGGTTTGATTGCATGGGGATGGCACTCCCTATTTATAATACTATAACGATTGAAGAAACGGTCTTGCCCGGATCTGGTGTTCAGATTAATGTTTTAGCTGAAAATGCCTCTGCGGATGAGTTTTCGCTGGAACACATTCCTATGGATGAAAACAGTCTTGTATACAAAGCTGTGGAGCTTTTGTATAACTCAATCGGTCAAACTCCGAGCGAATTAAAAATTACTATTCATACAGAAATTCCGATTGCAAGAGGGTTAGGGAGCAGTGCTTCCGTAATTGTCGGCGGACTTCTTGCTGCGAAC
>ONYB01000010.1 GCA_900321895.1 uncultured Brachyspira sp. | reverse complement strand
GCATTCTGCTTATCTCTTACATCAGATTGAATCCGTATCATAAATTCTTTTAACTCATTTGACAATTCATTCAAAGATTTCGCCATAATATCACCTGTAATTTTTCGATTTCCACTATAAAAATCTTATCTTTGAATCCATCTTAACATATTTTGTCAAAATTGAAAACTAATTTTTGGCATATTTTAAAAATGTCTGAACTTTTGTCTGCATCATTTCTTCTACAATCAACCAGTTTCCGGAAGGTTGTTTTTGCAATATCATATACGTTTTTAATTTGTATTTTTCACCGGAAGGCTGCCTTAATGCATCTATTTTATACCCGTTCGCAACTTTTACTACTCTTATATCACTATAGTGATTTTTGTAATTTTTTAACCTCGCTCCGGTTCGCCCAAGCTTCATTTGTTTTATATATGTGTTTGTATCGGTTTCAACGTCCACAAGTTCACCGTCAGGCTTTACCACTTGTCTTATTATTTTTGCATCCGGTGCATACATATTTTCTACACTGGTACTATAACTGTTTGCCGCATTTACATAGGTTTTAAAAAATTTCAAAGCTTCCTGTTGGTCATCAGCGAATGCCATATTTCCTGAAAAAACAATACTCACAAACATTATAATCAACGTTAATATTTTTCTCATATATCCTCCTTTTCTTTGAGAATATATGAGATTTTTTATTTTTTCATTAGACTAAAGGATTAGTCAAAGTTTAGAATTTTTTCAACTTTGCATAAGCGGCATCCATAGCTTTTTTGCCCTGTTTGCCAAAATCGATTGTATACATCATACTGTCACCAACCGAGATTACGTCTGTAATATGACCGATACCAAGTTTGTCATGGAATACTCTTTCTCCAACATTAAAAACGTATTCAACCGTTGCTGAGCCTTGAATTGCCTCTTCACGTTCACGCTCTTTTATAGAAGTTTCGTAATCTTTTTTGCGTTTTTCTTCCAACATACGTTTTATTGCGTTATCTTTAAAAAATTCTTGGACTTTTTGATCGTCACGTTCTTTATTAACTTTAGATTTTATAAGAATAGTTCTTTGCGGAGTACGTTTCGGCTGTTCATAACCGTAAGAAGGTTTCTTTGGTGAAGTATTTTTAGAAAGCCCTTTTGTCGGAGCGACAAAGCCTTTTCCAAACCCCGATGACGGCTTGATATAACCGAAACTGTCACTTTGTGCGGAAGAATATGAATAATCCGATTTTCCTGTTTTTGCTTTTGAAACGGCATTTCTAAAGGTTGAAGTTTCACTTGTACTGCCTTCAAAAGAAGTCCTGTTCATAAGCTGTGGCGGAATTTCCTCGATAAATCTTGACGGATTATAATACTTAAATTCACCCCACATTTGACGACGTTTTGCCGATGTCAGGTATAATTTTTCTTCTGCACGTGTAACCCCGACATACATAAGTCGACGTTCTTCTTCAAGTTCAGAAGGATTAGTAAAAGTCCTCTGGTGCGGAAAAACCCCCTCATCCATGCCTGCCATAAATACAACAGGAAATTCCAAACCTTTTGCTGCGTGGAGTGTCATAAGAGTTACATTGTTTGCGATTACATCCATGTTATCAATATCGGACACCAATGCAACCTGTGCTAAAAATTCACCCAAGACATTGTCGTTTTCTTCCGGAACAAATTCTTCCGCCACGTTTACAAATTCTTGCAAGTTTTCAATATCTGCTTGACTTTCAGGAGTATTTTGGAGTTGAAGTTCAGCAAGATAACCCGATTTTTCAATTACAAGAGTAACGAATTCTCTCAAACTGTAGTTATCTTTTGCCGCACGAAATTTTGTAATCAAATTTACGAAATCCGTAATTTTTGAACGGGTTCTTTGCGGAATTTCAACATCTTCCTCAATTCTTTGAGCTGCCGCAAAGAGTGAAATATCTTCTCTGTCAGCGAATTCCTGCAAACGTTTTACGGTTGTGTCACCGATTGCACGTTTTGGAACATTTACAATTCTGCGAAAACTTTGCGAATCATCCGTATTGTAAATCAATTTCAAATAAGCGACAATATCTTTAATTTCTTTACGGTCATAGAATTTCAAGCCCCCGTAAATTCTGTACGGAACACCCGCCGCCATGCAAGCTTCTTCTAAAGAACGAGATTGGGAATTTGTACGATAAAGAATTGCGTATTGGTTATAATTTCCACCGCTATCTTGTTTAATTTTACTTACAATAAAGTTTGCCTCATCCGCCTCATCTTGAGCCTCAAAGTAATCAATAAGTTCACCTTCGCCTTTATTTGAATATAAAACTTTGTCTACACGCTCGGTATTGTTTTCGATAATTGCGTTTGCCACATTCAAAATATTAGCAGTCGAACGATAATTTTGTTCCAATTTAATAAGTTTCGTATTTTTGAAATCTTTTTGGAAATTCATAATAATCGTGTAATCTGCACCACGCCAACTATAAATCGACTGATCGACATCCCCTACAACACAAAGTGAACGTTCAGGCGGAATTTCTGCGAGTTTGTTCGTGTAGAGCATGTTAACCAAGTTATACTGAGCAAGGTTGGTATCCTGATATTCATCAACCATAATATGCTTAAATCTGTCATAATATTCTGTTCTGACTTCAGTATTATGATCAAGCAATTTAACCGTCAACATCAACATATCATCAAAATCAATCGCATTGTTATTATTAAGAATATTTTCATATTCTTCATAAATTTTGGCAATATTCTGCGATTTGAAATCTCTTGCAAAAGTCGCAAACGCATAAGCATCCTGCATTTTGTTTTTTGCGTTAGAAATTACTGATTTTACAAGTTTCGGTTGATAAATTTTATCATCCAAATTTAATTTTTTAATAGCCTGCTTCAAAACAGCACTTGTATCATTATCATCATAAATCGTAAAATTTTTGTCTAACTTTTTACCGGACGGAAAACTGTAACGGTCTATATTTTCTCTCAAAATTCTTCCGCAAATCCCGTGAAAAGTCCCTACCCACATGTATTTTACAATACTTTCACCAATCATGCTGCCAAGACGTGCTTTCATCTCTTTTGCCGCCTTGTTGGTAAATGTTACGGCAAGAATATTTTTAGGTTTAATCCCATTTTTTATCATATATGCAATTCTTGTCGTCAAAACTTTTGTCTTACCGCTGCCCGCTCCGGCAAGTATTAACAACGGGCCTGCCACGGTTTGAACAGCTTCTCTTTGCTCTTTATTGAGGTTTTCTAATATATTTTCCATATCCCTATTCCCAAAATCAATATTTTATGTTATAATCAGCATAATCGAAAAAAAAATTTATTTCAATTATTAGATTTATTCAGAAAGTAGGAAAAATGGCAAATTTTGAAAATGAGATTTTAATGAGTTCTGATAACGACAAAAAGAATGAACAACCGTCAATTACGGTTCCTGTAGACGATTTAGACACAGTAAAAGCAGATTCCCCGCACGCAGTGGATGAATTAGCACAGGAGCTTGCGACAATCAGACAATCAGCAAAGAAAATTGCCATTATCGGAAGTCGTAATCTTCCGATTACGCACCAACAAATGATTGAAACCCTTTCAACAGCACTTGTTATGCAAGGCAACACAATCATTACATCAGGCGGTTCGTCAGGCACAAATGCTGCTGCAATCCGTGGTGCAATGAAGGCAAATCCTGACAAATTGAAAGTTATTCTTCCGCAAACTATCGGACAACAGCCTTCTGACGTTCAAAACCAACTTATCGGAGTTCCTAATATTATTGAACATTCAGACCGTGCAATGATGACGCTTGCAGACGCATCAAGAATTTGTAACAGAGAAATTATTGACGACTGCAACCAGTTGATTTGTTTCCTTTCTCACACAAGTAAAACATTGCATAACGCAGTTCAATACGCAGAAGAAGGGCACAAAGTTATTACTGTGTTCTATCTTGACTAAGGTTGTAGAAGTGAATAGGTTAATAAGTAAATAAGTTCGTATAGTTCGCTACGCTCAAAAGTAGCTTTGGTGCAAAGCACCCGATAAGAACTTATTCACGAGCTCCAACGGGGCGAATTTACTTATTCACTTTCTTAAGTATAGACTGAAGCAAAGCGAACTTTGTAAAGGATTTTTATGTCAGAAAACCTTAAAAAACTTACAGGTAAAAATAAAAACGACTACGAACAAGTTGCAAAGATGATGATTGACACAGCTGATGTCGAACTTTTTAAGGAACTTGTCGAAAATGACGATTTTTTGTTTGATTTTGTCAAACAAAATGTAGCTCAACGACTCAAAAATGCCTGCAATGAACAAAATTATCAAAACCTTTTGAAATTTTTTGACTACTATTCGCCGTTTTACGACGAATTTATTGTCACAACTTTAGCAAAATATGCCGATGAAGATTTGACAGATGAAATTCTCGAAATGTTTGAAAACGGTACAATTCCTCAAAAAACATATTGTGCAAAATTTTTCTCATACATTCAAGACCCGCTTGCACTTGACCTTTTAAGAGCGAATTGCTACACCGATAACGAAGCTTTGAATGCGAATTGTGCTGCGACTCTCGGTGCGTTCAACGATGATACCGCATACAACGATGCTATTGAAAAACTTCATTCTCAAGATGAGTTTGAGTGTCTTTCGGCGGTTAAATTTTTAGTAATTTTTGGGAACAAAAAAGTAGTGCCTGAATTGATTACGGCAATGAAAAATTCTACTATGGCAGAAAATATCGCAGGCGAAATTCCATATCTTGAGCCTGTTTACGATATTTTAACACAGAATTTGCCCGACGGACTTTTAGTGCTAAACAATATTATTAACGGACTTGGCGAAATTTTAGGGCTTTCAAGTGTTTTTGACTACGAGCTTTACGAAGTTTTTTCTAATTTGATGAAAAAGCCGAATGACAGCAAAACCGCCGTCGTTCTTTTAAATGCGGAAGAGAAATTCAATACACTAACGGAAAATGACGAATACCTTTTTGATGAAGATAAAAACACCAAAAACGAAATTCACGATATAAAAAAACTTCTATCAAATATGAACAAAAAACACTTAAAACCACTTATTCTTAAAGAATTAAATCCGGAAAGTCCGTTTGTATACACGGCATTAGATTTTGCGGATGACGTATTTGCGATTAGAGAACTTTTAAAGTGCAACAACCAAACAATTATTTTAAAAACCGCAGAAATATTAAAAAAATTAAATAATTTGGATGAATCAACCAAAACAGTCGCCCTCTTGAAAGTCAGTGACGAAAACATCAAATCAATCATCCGAGCTCTCTAAATAATAAGACCGTAACACGAAAAATGCACAGAAATGAAAGCTTTTTGTTTGTTTATTCTACTATTGTTAAGATTTGTTAAAATGAATTTTTTCCCCTTAAAACCCACAAATTATGCGGGTTTTTGAAAATTAAAATTGGCCGAAACCCATGCAGGCATGCAATTTTCGGACTCAAAAATTTTTTATAAAGTCATAGGGATAATTAAGAAAAAGATTTCTTTCACGGGGAAACAGAAAGGGGAAAAATGACAAGAGTTGAACAAATTTTGGCTGCTATGGGTTACAATGTAAAACCTCAAGAAGCACAACAAGCTAAGAAGGAAGAAAAAATTGAAAACATATTTACTTACAAACTTCCTGAAAATGTAGATTACAGCAGCAAAGCTGACAGAAAAGCAAGACAACAGGATTTGAAAAACGAATATGCCTCAATCAGAGCAGAATACAAAGAACAAAATTCAGGTGACACACTTATTGCAAGATTGACAAACAGACAAGCTGGTAGGTTTGCGAAAGCTCAACTTCACAACGAACAGAGATATCAAAAATATTTGAACACTGAAACTTTCTTGTCTAAATCAGAATATGACAGTGCGGTTGCTCAACAAAAAGCAGGCAAGGCTTACCAAGGTAAAGAACTTACATACATTAAAAACGAAAATGTTCAACAATGGGTAAGAAATAACCCTCAAAAATTCTATGAAAACGGCAAATTTTCAAGTGAAAAATACAAAGCTGAAATGGCAAAATGGGTTGGTACAGATTTCAAAATGAACCTTGATGAAAAATCAGCACTTTCGGCAGGTGGCGACAGAATGACCAAAAAAGAAGCTAAAAAAGCCGCACAATACGCAGGTATTGAAGTTGAAAAAGATACAACTTGGCTCAAAAAACTCGGAGCATTTGTCGGTACAGAAGCAGGAGCTGCAGGTATTGGTGCTGTAACAGGCTATGCTGTTACAGGCAAAGCAAACTTCAACAGCTATGTTGACGGAAAACACCAAAACGGTCAGCACGAAATTCTCGGTGAACAACATTCATCACGCAACGCAAAGGCTACAGGTGCAGGAATTGGTGCACTTTCAGCAGCACTCGGTGCATTGCCTCTTGCAATCTACAATGCCGCAAAAGCAAAAGACAACGGTTCAGCAGATGTGTTCCAAAACTCTACTGCCGAAAGAATTGTCAAAGATCCTGACGGTATCAAAAACGTAACAGAAAAAGGCGGTTGTCGTACACTTGTTCGCTCAATTATGGCATTGCCAAACTTGACAGAAAACGAAAAAATCGCAGCTTTGGAATATGCTTACGGTAAAAACACAGGCAAAACAGTTAATAGGAGCGAATTGGCAGCAGCATACCAAGCCGCAAAAGAGTTGAATGACAACAAACCTGCTGAAGAGCCAAAACCAACTGAAGCAACTAAGCCGACCGAGGCAACAAAACCGACTGAAGCTCCTCAACCTCAACCAACCACAACTCCGCAACCGACAGAAACTACACAACCGACTGCACCAACAGCACCGTCAGCATGTTATGATGTTGAAGAAGAAAAAGGCAAAGAGCCAACAACCTTCACAGTAAGATATGGTGATTATCCGTCAGCAATTATCTCCGGTATGTACGGTGTAAGACAAGGCACAAGAGAATATGCAAAAATCAGAAATGAAGTATACAAAGCAAGCGGTTATGAACGCAATACAAACCTCAGAGTAGGTCAACAATTCACCCTTCCTGATGTCCAAATCGGTGATAAGACTTACAAAGCAGACCCTGCAAATAAAGACAAGGTTAAGGCAGGAAGAGTTGTAAACAACGGACTTCATACAAAGAACCTTAACAAAGTTGTAAAAGCAGGCAACAAATATTACGTAACAGATTGTCAAGGCAAACGTATTCCAAACGTACCGGCTTATGACAACGAAGACGCTGCAAGAAACAAAATCGACGAACTCAGAACTCAAAAATAGTTTGTTGAAAGTGGAAGATAGAACGGGCAATGTGAATTCACATTGCCCGTTTTTTGTGGGGATAAGACTATAAGGCGATAGGTCTTTTACGTGAAAAGTGAAGTGTGAAAAGTGAAAAGATCGTTACGTTGAGATGCTAAGATACTAGGGTATTAAGTTCTTTACGTTAAATGAGTTTCTCCTCTCCTGAGGGCAAGGGCTAATATTAATGATAAGGTCTTTTCACTTTTCACTATTACACATATTTTTACAAAACTTTACATGCCTAAAAATCATGGAAACCCATGTGGGGAGCATGATTTCATGGTTAAAATTCCATAAACCATGTCATGGCGGGATTTTTGGCATGATTGACTTCGCAAAAGCCCCGTAATCGCTTGTATTCAGGGCTTTGTTACAAATGTTCACATTCTCATGTCCCACTATTGAAAATTTCTCCTGATTTTTTATAATATTAGTAAGGACAGGCGATGAGCCACTAAGGGGTGGAGATACAGGCATGATTTGCCCGTTATTTTTGCTAACTTTTTGACGTAGATAGTTGAATTTGGAGATATATAAAATTGTTTAGAAGTAGGGATATGGGCAGAGCAGTAGCGGTTAGAAGATGGACTCCGACAGCTCTTGAATGTTATAAACGTGGTTGTAATTGTGAAGGTTGTTTTTATAGAGATTTCTTCAGCGGTTCTTCTCAAAAGTGCCAAATGAAGGCGTCAGTCTTGGAATTGGTTAGGGTTATCGGTACACCTAATGTTGAATTACAACAATTTATTATCGAAGAATAAATTAAGACTTTAAAAATTCCGTTGCTTATGGTATAATATATAGGCAGTATATTATATGGAGGGCAAAATGCACATTTACGTAAACGGAAGAAACATTGAAATTACTGATGCTATCAAGGCTTATGTTAAGGAAAAAGTAGGCAAAGTAGCAAACCTTTATGACCAAATTCAAGGTATTGAAGTGGTCTTGTCAGTTATTAAAAACCCGTCAGCATCAGGCAAGCATGTTGCAGAAGTTACCTGCAAAATGAATACAGGTGTTGTTCGTTGTGAAGAAGCTGCAGATTCAATGTACGAAAGCATTGACTTGTTGGCTGACAAACTCGCAAGACAGGTTTTGAAGTTTAAAGACAAAACATTGGGTTCTGACAAAACTTCTATCAGATTGGAAAAAGATGAACCTGCTAAAGAAACAGAAGAGTAGAAATGATTAATAACAAGAAAGTCGTCGTAATAATGCCCGCTTACAATGCGGAAAAAACCCTTAAACAAACTTATGACGAAATCTATAAAGATTTTGTTGATGAAGTTATCCTTGTTGACGATAATTCGCAGGATAATACAAAGTTAGTTTCAAAAGAACTTAACATCAAAACGATTGTACACAAGGAAAACAAGGGCTACGGCGGTAATCAGAAATCTTGTTATAAAGCTGCGTTGAAATCCGGAGCAGACATCGTTGTGATGCTGCATCCGGATTATCAATATACTCCAAAATTAATTCCGGCAATAGTTTGTATGATGGCTTTTGAACAGTATGATGCCGTTTTGGCTTCACGCATGCTTGGAAATTCTGCTCTTAAAGGGGGCATGCCGTTTTACAAATTTGTTGCCAATAAATTTTTGACGGGGTTTGAAAATCTTTTGACCGGTGAAAAATTGTCTGAATATCATACCGGTTTTAGAGGGTTTACAAGAAAAGTTTTGGAAAATTTGCCGCTGGCGGATTGTGACGACGATTTTATTTTTGACAACGAAATGATTGCCTTGTTGTTTTACAACAACTACAAAATCGGTGAACTTTCATGCCCGACGAAGTATTTCAAAGAGGCATCATCAATTAATTTTGCACGTTCTTGCAAGTACGGGTTTGGGGTTCTTGGGGTGAGCTTGTTATACAGGCTTGCTAAAATGGGGCTGAAATCTAAGATTTTTAAACCAAATGCTGCAAAATTAGATTTGTCTGCCGATGTGGAATATTATTTTCAATAAAAATTTTTAGCGAAAGTTTTAAAAGCTGACAAGTTACATGACTGTGTCACTTTTTTACGGATTTGCACAAAATAGTTTTTTATTTTATAATGGTAACACTGTTTAATTAAATTATAAGGAGCTGAAATGGCACAACAATTTAATCCGCAAAATATTAATGCTCAAAACATCAAAAAAAGAATGTCTGTTCTTGTGTTTTTGAAAGGTTCTACAGCACCGTTGGTGTTGTATCTCGACAACCCGCAGGACGTATATTTTGAATTAACAAAATTGATGAAATCTCCGACACCTGTTTATGTCGAAAAAGAAACTCAAGGACCGTTGAAAAAAGTTTGTTTTGCAGCAAATCAGATTGCTGCAGTAGCAATGCAGGAAGAACAGTATGTCGCATAATCATCTTGTTTCGATAGAATCAATAGAAAATGCCAAAAACGGAGTTTTGGAATATAAGTTTTTTGACGAAATAAAAGAGGTTAACTCAAAAGAACCGATTGAGGCGTTTTTAAAACTCACAAATCTCGGTGAATTTATTGAAGTTTCCGGAAATGTTAAGGGAACTTTGATTTTGCAGTGTGATGTTTGTCTTGAAGATTTTGAGTACAAAATAGATTTTGACATAGATGAAATGTATGCAAAACGTGCATTATCAGAGAGTTACGCACAAGAAACAGAGATAAAAGACGGCGACTTTATAACAGATTTGAACGGTGCAGAAAATATTGATATTTATGACTTATTGTATCAATCTGTAATATTAAATTTACCAAATAAAAAAGTTTGTGGTATAAATTGTAATGGGAAGGAATTTCTGAAACAGGAAGACCAAACCGACCCTCGAATGGAAGTTTTTAAGAACATAAAGTTTGAGGACAAGGCAAAATAACCGTTGTGGAAGGATTTTGCCTCTATGAAAGAAATATAAGTAGTAGAAAAACATAAAGGAAAAAGAAAATGGCAGTACCAAAGAAAAGAACAGGACATTCCGCACAAGGACACAGAAGAAGCAACTGGAAAGCAACAAAACCGGAAACTACAAAATGCCCTAACTGCGGTGCAACAGTATTAACTCACACAGTATGTACAGCTTGTGGAACTTACAAAGGTCAACCTGTAAGTTTGAAAGACAAGGCTGCAACTGCTGAAGAAGTAAAACCGGTTAAAAAAGCTAAGAAAGCTGAAAAGGCTGAAGAAGTTAAAGCTGAAGTTGTTGAAGAAACAAAAGAAGAAAAGACTGAAGAATAGGCACTAAATTTACTAAGAATACAAGGCACTAAATTTGTACATCTGTAAGGCTTAGTGCCTTAGGGTCTTAGTAACGAAGTATCTTATAATTTATTGGAGAGGGATAAAATGACGAGAATAGCAATAGACGCAATGGGCGGAGATCATGCTCCACACGAAATCGTAGCAGGTGCTGTTTGGGGTGCTCAAGAATACGGTGTAGCTATAGAATTGGTCGGTAAGCAGGACAGAATTGAGCAGGAACTTGATAAAATCGCTCAAGATGGTATCTATTCCGATTGCGGAACCGGCGGCAAGCCTAAACGTATCAAGATTGATTTAAACAAACTTGATATCAAAATTACCCATGCTTCAGAAGTTATAGAAATGGGCGAAGCTCCGGGACAAGCTATTCGTAAAAAGAAAAAATCTTCAATCGTTTTGGCTGTTGACGCAGTTGCAAAAGGTAGTTCTGACGCAGTTGTTGCAGCAGGTTCTACTGGTGCCGCTATGGCTTCAAGTTTATTCGGGCTTGGAAGATTGACAGGTATTGACAGACCGGCTATTGCAGTTACTCTTCCAACCATGAAAAAACCGATTGTCTTGATTGACGGCGGTGCTAACAGTAATTGTACCCCTGAAATGCTTTTCCAATTTGCGGTTATGGGTGTTACGTTCTCGAAAAACGTTTTGGGTATTGAAAATCCTCGTGTCGGGGTTTTGAATATCGGCGAAGAAGCAGGTAAAGGTAACGAACTTGCTCAGGCTACTTATAAATTGCTTGATGAACACCACGAAAAAATTAACTTTGTGGGTAATATTGAAGGTAAAGAAATTTTCTTGAGTGTGTGCGATGTTGTTGTTTGTGACGGTTTCGTCGGAAACGTCGCGTTGAAAATTACAGAAGGTACTTCTTCAATGTTGTTTAGAATGATTAAGTCTGAATTTAAGTCTGACTTGGTAGGTAAAATTATCGGACTTCTTGCAAAACCGTTTATGAAAAGAATCGGCAAGAAAATCAATTATGAGGAATTTGGCGGAGCGTTGCTTTTGGGTGTTAAGGGAATTACGGTAATCTCTCACGGCAGAAGTAAAGCTTATGCAATAAAAAATGCTGTTCGTGTTGCGAAAGAAGCAGTTGAAACAGGTGTTAACGAAAAGATTTCCAGATTTAATGAGGAACAATAAACATGACAAATAAAACGATTCCGCTTAGAATTGCGGGTGTAGGATATAGTTTACCCGAAACAGTTATTACAAACGATGACTTGACAAAATTGTATGAAACTTCTGATGAGTGGATTTATACAAGAACAGGGATAAAAGAACGTAGAGTTGTTTCCGGCGAGCAGAATGCTATTGACCTTGGGTTTGAGGCTGCTCAGAAGGCTCTTGAAAAAGCTAAAATGGCTCCCGATGATATTGAGTTAATCATTGCTGCATCATCTGCTCCGCCTGATTTGTATCCGGCAATCGCATGTCACCTTCACCAGAGATTGGGTATCAAAAACCCTATTCCTGCATTCGATATTACGGCAGCGTGTACAGGTTTAATTTATGCCTTGAGCCTTGCAAAAGCTTATATCGGTTCTGGCATGTATAAAAATATTCTTATCGTGGCTACTGATAATAATTCAAGACTTGTGGATTGGACTGATAGAGGAACTTCTATTTTGTTCGGTGACGGTGCAGGTGCTATGGTTGTAACTGAGGCAGAGGACGGTGTTGACGATATTATCGCAATCGACACGAAGGCTGACGGAAATTTCGGTAACTTGATTGAACTTTCATTCGATGGTAAAAATTGTCCGCTTGTTGAACAGTATGAAGAAAAACCGAAAGGTATCAGAATGAATGGTAGAGGGGTTTATACATTTGTTGCAAAAATTTTGCCGCATTATGTTGAAAACCTTATCACAAATGCAGGTTTGAAGGCGGAAGATATTGATTATTTAATTCCGCATCAAGCAAATATCAGAATTATACAAGCGGTTCAAGAACGTCTTGGATATCCTGACGAAAAAGTCGTTGCAAATATCAAATATTACGGCAATACATCAGCTGCATCAATTCCGATTGCTTTGGCAGAGAGTGTCGAAAAGGGTAACGTAAAACTTGGCACAACGGCTGTACTTTGCGGATTTGGAGCAGGCATGACATGGGGCGGTGCAATCGTCCGACTTCGTGAAGGCATTTGCTAATTAAAAGTGAATAAGTTAATAGGTAAATAAGTTCAAATCAGCTTGATTTGTTGCTTTTCTAAATCTCTTCACATTTTGGCAGATTTGTTGTATAATTCTGTCAGGTATGTATTGATTTTAGAGAGGGATATTTTATGACAAAAAAAATTGCGTTTCTTTTTCCTGGACAAGGAGCTCAGGCTGTTGGCATGGGAAAAGATTTATATGAAAATTGTGAAAGTGCTAAAAAAGTTTTTGATACCGCTAATGTGGTTCTTGGCAAAAGTATTACTGATTTGTGCTTTGAAGGGCCGGAAGACGCTCTTAAACAGACCGTTAACACTCAACCTTGTATCGTGACAATGTCTATTGCAGCTTTGGAGGCTTTAAAATCCGCTTGTGGTATTACTCCAAACTACACCGCAGGTCACAGCTTGGGTGAATATTGTGCAATGTACGCATCAGGTGTAATGTCTTTGGAAACCGCACTTAAAGCTATTCAAAAACGTGCTGACTTAATGGGGCAAACTAAAGGTGGTGCAATGGCTGCGGTTTTGAACTCTACAGAGGAAGCTCTTAAAGAAAGCTTGAAAGAAGCGTCAGAAGTAGGTTACGTCGATGTCGCAAACTACAACTCACCTGCTCAGGTTGTTATCACAGGTGATGAAAAAGCTGTTGCAAAAGCAGGTGAATTACTTTTGGCAAAAGGTGCAAGAAGAGTTGTTCCGCTCGCTGTTTCAGGTGCTTTCCATTCAAAATTTATGGAAAATGCAGGACTTGAGTTTGAAAAGTTTGTTGCTGATTTGGATTTGAATAATGCAGAAGTTCCGGTATTTACAAATGTTGATGCAACTGCGACCACAAACGCAGAGGATTTTAGAGTTAAAATGCCAAAACAAATTTACTCCTCTGTTCATTGGACTCAAACTATTCAAAAAATGGTTGAAGACGGTGTTGAAATCTTTGTAGAAATCGGGCCGGGGAAGGTTCTTGCAGGATTGAACAAGAAAATTGCTCCTGCTGCAAAGGTTTATAATGTATTTGATAAAGCGTCACTTGATAGTGTTGTTGAGGCTTTAAATGAAGAATTGAACGGTGCGGCTGTCTAGTACAGCCGCCGCTCTAATAAGGAGAGATTTATGAGAGCCAGATTATTTACGTTTTGTATTGCTGCTTTTG